>JALYGE010000070.1 GCA_030777225.1 Actinomycetota bacterium | reverse complement strand
CGGGCAGACGCCGCTACGAACCCGGCCGTGGCAGGCGACAGGCCGTCCGCACCGCCCAAACGGTCGGGCGCAGAGGGCGTCCGCGGGAGAGCGAAGAAGATCGCCGGGGCCGCGAGCAGGACGGCCGGCCACACTCGTTTCCACGGGTCCCGGACATAAAAACTTTCTGGTAAGAAAATGTCGAGCGCGCCGCCAACGCCCGTACTCTCCGGCGCCCTGGACGACGCCGCCTCCGAAGCTCATCCGGAGTGGTTTAGCAACGTAGAAGAGGACGCAACGTTGTCTGTGAGCGGAGAAGAGACATTTCAAAGTAGGCGTGTAGAATAACCATTTATGGATCGTGTCAAGAGCAAAAGCTCCTCTGTCCAGTCGGTGGATCGCGCAATAACCGTCATGGAGTTGTTGTCCAGCCAGGGATGGTCGGGCGTCACCGAGGTCGCCAACGAACTGGACATCCACAAGTCCACCGCCTACCGGCTGCTCGCCACGCTCCGGGACCGGGGGCTGGTGGAGCAGGACAGCGCGACGGAGAAATATCGTCTGGGTTTCGGGATCGTGCTGCTCGCGAGCACGGTCACGGCGGACCTGGACATCGTCCGCTACGCCCGTCCGGTCTGCGAGCGCCTGAGCGAGGAGACGGAAGAGACCGTAACCGTCACGGCCCTGGAGGACGATGAGGCGGTCATTATCCACCAGAGTATCTCGACTTCTTCCATGATGGCCGTCGATTGGTCCGGCTGGCACACGCCGCTGCACGCCTCGGCCGCCGGCAAAGTCTTGCTGGCTTACATGCCCAAGGAACAGCGGCAGCACATACTGCAGAAGCCGCTCGAAGCCCTTACCGAGTACACGGTGACGGATCGCGCGATCCTGCAAGAGCAACTTCGAGAGATTCAGGACACCGGGTACGGGCGCATCATCGAGGAACTGGAGGTCGGCATGAACGCCGTTGGCGCCCCGATCCGGGACGCCAACGGCGCGGTGATCGCTGCCGTGGCCGTCTCGGGCCCCGTTTTCCGGCTCCCGGAGGATTCGGTGCCGGAGATAGGCGAGTTGGTCAAAAAGGCCGCCGCGGAAATCTCCCGGAGCCTCGGGTTCTACGGCGAGGCGGACTCGGACGGCGACAGCGACAGGTGATTCCAGCCGCCGAAGCCCAACGAGCCAACTCCCCAAGAACCCTTCGTGGCCTATAGCCTGCTACTCGGCGTTGCCGTCTTCGTACTCGTCATCAGCCTCGTAAAGCTGCTGGAGGCGATCTACGCCGCGATATTGGTCCCTGCATTCCCAGGCTCTGCAGAAGCTAAAGATCCCGCAGAGGGACTCCCCCGTCTCTCGGTGGTGGTTCCCGCCCGGGACGAGGAACCGGAGCTGGAGGCCTCCCTAGCCTCTCTGTTGGAGCAGGACTATCCGGAGTTGGAGGTCATCCTGGTAAACGACCGCTCCACAGACAGAACCGGCGAGATCATGGACGAGGTCGCCAGCGTCCGGCGAAACGTGAACGTCTTGCACGTAGAGCAATTACCGGAAGGCTGGCTCGGCAAGAACCACGCCGTTCACTCCGGCGTGCGCCGGACGGATGGTGACTGGCTACTCTTGACGGATGCCGACGTCCGTTTCCGCCCCGGCACCCTTCGCCGGACGGTGGCCTACGCCGAACAGCAGGGGCTGGACCATCTAACGCTGGTGCCGCGCTGGGACCTGCAAAGCTACTGGCTCAGGGGCGTCGTGGCTTTCTTCTACATGGTCCTGTTGCTCTACGAAGGCTGCTACCGGGCCAACCTGTCACGCTATAAAAAAGGTATCGGGGTAGGGGCTTTTAACCTGATCCGTCACAGCGCCTACCAGAAGATCGGGGGCTACGAGGCACTGGCCCACCGCCCGGACGACGACCTGACCCTCGGAAGTCGGGTAAAAGAATCCGGCCTCCAGCAGCGGGTGCTGCTGGGACACCACCTCATCTCCGTAAAGTGGTACGGTTCGCTGGGCGCCCTGGCCCACGGTTTCGAGAAGAACGCCTACGCCGCCCTGAATTACAACCTTCCGAGGGCCGTCCTGTACTCCACCAGCCTAGCGCTGATCTCAGTCTGGCCCTTCGCGGCGATTTTCTTTTCCAAAGGATACGCTTTGCCGCTCTACCTGGGCGCCATCGCAAGCCAACTCGGAGCTTACGCCATCGTCAACCACTTTCTGGGATGGCGGCTGGCCCTTCTGGCGATCAGTTACCCGGCATTCGCCGCCCTCTTCTCCGGCTTGCTGGTCCGCTCTACCCTGCTCGCACTCCTGCAAGGAGGCGTATATTGGCGAGGGACTTTCTATCCCGCCTCTCTGCTGCGCGACGAACCTGGTCCCCGCAAGAAACCCTCCTCCTAGACGGGGCGGCTTCTTCACTCCCCTGAGTTGGTACGTACATGGTCGTTGGTATAGGAAGGAAGGAGCCTGACGTGACGGCCATGAGGCTACTCTCTAAGCTCCAGGCGGTCCCGGATGACGCGCCGGTATACGTCGGCTTCCACGGCGCCGGGGATCAGCAAGGCGTCGTCCACCACCACCGAAGGTATGCCGGAGACGCCGAGGCTCACGGCCTCGGTGTGCTCGGCAAATACCTGATCCTCGAACGCCTGCCAGTCGCTTTCTAGCCGGTCGCAAAACTCGTCCGAAGGTATCTCGGCCGTAGCGGCGACGTCCGCCAGCACGTCGGGATCGGAGATCGTGCGGTTCTCGGCGAAGTACGCCCGCATGACCTCCAAATGAAAGCGGTGGAACGCCTCGTCCCCGAACGTGGCCGCCGCCTTCCCCGCCACCAGCGCCGGTACGCTGTGCGTCGGCGGGGAGTTCTCCGTAGACCAGACCGTGAACTCGCCGGACTCCGGTTGTGAAGCGGGGTTCAGCCAGCTCCGGGTGTATACGCGATGTTGCTCGATGTTGCGCGGCTGCGGCGACGGGCGCAGCATAAAGCTTTTCCACACCACCTCGACGGTATCCGGGTACTCGGCTTCTATCTTTTCGAGGCGCACGGCCCCGTTAAAACACCACGGTCACAAGTAGTCGGAGTAGACCGTGAAACGTACCGGCTCGTTCATAACAGGCTCCTCTAGATCGGGTTAATCTCCACGGATACTACCAACCGACAGGAGGACTCACCGTGGACCTCTCCCATACAAGTGGAAAAATCGGTTGCTCCTGATATTCGTCTGGTTCCGGCGGAGGAAGTCTTCCGGCGCATAGACGCCAGCCCATGCTCCGGCGAGAGATACACGAACGAAGATAGCAGGCGCGGATAGTATATTCGGGCTTGCAAAATATTTTGAAATCTCTTTATCCGAAAACGGAGGTAGGACTTGCAGCTATTTTTCGAGGAACGTGAGAGACGGCCCCGCGCGGTGTGGCGGCTGCTGGCGCAGGTCGTGATCTTCCAGGCCGCGACGTTCCTCTTTTTTGCGCCCCTGGCCGCGGTGTGGTCTCTGGCAAGCTCTGCCGAGACGTTTTCCGACGGCTCCGTCGCGGCCTTTGCCGAATCGCCAACGATCCTGCTCTTCGGCAGCATTTCTTCTCTCGGCGCGGTCTTCCTCAGCCTCTGGCTGGCCGGTCGTTTTTTCGACCGACGGCCTTTCAGGGACTTCGGGTTCCATCTGGACGGTGGATGGTGGCTCGACCTCGCCTTCGGACTGGCTCTGGGGGCGGTGCTTATGTCCGGGATCTTCCTGGTGGAGATCTCCCTCGGATGGGTTCGGGTGGAAGGTACTTTCGAGTCTGGTCTACCGGGCACACTGTTCTGGGTGGCCCTGGCGCTACCGATCCTGATTTTCCTCTGCGTTGGCGTCTACGAGGAGGCGTTCTCCCGCGGTTACCAGCTACTCAACATGGCAGAGGGCCTTAACTACCCCTTTCTCGGTCCCCGCGGCGCCATCGCGGTGGCCTGGGTCCTCTCCTCCGGCATCTTCGGCATCCTCCACCTCGGCAACCCGAACGCCACCCCTCTCAGCGCCTTCAACATCGCGCTGGCGGGGCTTCTGCTCGGAGCCGGCTACATACTCACCGGTGAACTCGCCATCCCCATCGGGCTTCACATAACCTGGAACTTCTTCCAGGGCAACGTCTTCGGCTTTCCGGTCAGCGGCCTGGGCCCGGTCGGGGCGACCTTTCTCTCGACAGAGCAGGGCGGCCCCGACCTCTGGACCGGCGGCGAGTTCGGCCCCGAAGCCGGCCTCATGGACCCCATAGCCACCCTGATCGGCATCTCGCTCATAGCCCTCTGGGTACGGCTCCGGCGGGGCCACGTCGGAATACATACTTCGCTCGCCGAACCCCCGAAAACGGTACCTGAAACCAGCGAAGAATAATTGCCCGCATCTTGAGCCCGGGCAGAAAGTTATACTCTCTACGATGCCAGTCCCAGCGCACAGAGCCTCGCAGCAATGATCAACTCATACGACGCGGTAGTCGTCGGGGCGGGGCCGAACGGACTCTCGGCGGCTATAAGGCTCGCCGAAGCGGGTCTCTCTGTGCTGCTCGTTGAGGCTGAGGACAGGATCGGGGGCGCGGTAAAGACCGACGAGCTCACCCTCCCCGGCTTTCTGCACGACACTTACTCCTCCGTCTACCCCGCAAGCGCCGCCTCCCCCGTCTTCGCCCGGATGCCGCTGGAGAAATACGGCCTCCGCTTCGTTCATCCGCAGGTGGCGATGGCCCACGTCTTAGACGATGGTCAAGGAGCCTCCCTCTACAGAGACCTCGGCCGCACCGCCGATTCTCTCAATAGCCTGCACAACGGCGACGGTGATAGCTGGAAAGAGTTCATCTCGCCCTACATAGAGAACTGGGATGTCTTGAAAAAGGCGATGATGGAAGGCTTTCCGCCCGTCTGGGGCGGCCTGCGGGCGGCGTTGAGGCTCGGGTACAAGGGCTCGCTGGAGACGGGCCGCGTGGTCCTCCAGCCCGCGGCGGCGCTGGCGGACGAGTTCTTCTCCGGCGACGGCGCGAAGGCCTGGCTCTACGGTACGGCGCTACACGGCGACGTGGCTCCCGGCGCCTCCGGGAGCGCCGTCTTCGGCTTCTACCTGAACCTGCTCGGCCACGTCGCCGGCTGGCCGGTGGCCGAGGGCGGCTCCGGCAAACTCGCCGGCGCCCTTGCAGGCTACTTCAAGAGCCTGGGGGGCGAAATCCGGACGAACTCCCCGGTAGAGAAGGTCTCCGCCCGGAACGGGCGGGTCACGGGCGTAATCGCAAACGGCGAAGAAATTCGCACCAGCCTGACCGTCTGTGACGTGACCCCACATGGACTGCTCGGCATCTCCGGTGATTTCTTGCCGGATTCATACAAAAAGAGGATGGCCCGCTTCCGCTACGGACCGGGGTCGCTAAAGATAGATTGCGCCCTCTCCGGTCCCATACCGTGGGAGTACGAGGAAGCGCGGGAGGCCGGCACACTTCACATCGGTGGCGGCACGCAAGAACTGGAGGAAAACGTCTCTCAGGAAAAGCTCGGCTACCTGCCGGAGAAGCCGTTCGTGCTCGCCGCCCAGCCCTCGGTCCCCGACCCGTCCCGCGCCCCGGAAGGCCGCCATACTTTCTGGGCCTACACCCACGTCCCCCACGGCATAGACTGGAAGCAGCATACGGAAGAGCACGTAGACCGAATGGAGACCCAGATAGAACGCTTCGCGCCGGGTTTCCGCGAACGCGTGCTGGAGCGGCACGTAATAACGCCGGTGGACCTCGAAAACCGGAACCGCAACCTGATCGGCGGGGACGTAAACGCGGGGAGCCAGGCCCCGGACCAGCTCTTTTTCCGCCCCATCCCCTCTCTCTCTCCCTACCGCACCCCCGTGCGCGGCCTGTACATCGGGAGCGCCTCGACCTTCCCCGGTGGGGCGGTACACGGCGTCCCCGGCGATGCCGCGGCCCGATGCGCCCTCACGGACCTCCGGCTACGCCGCGTGAAGACGAGGTAACCTCATGAATACGAAACCGTCGGCCGAAAAAAGACGTACCGGCAACGGTCTGTTGGCTCGTCTGGCGAGCAACATCACCCTCGCGGACGCCGCCCGCGAGGAGATACCCGTCGAGATGCCATTCACGGGGGGGACGTTGGGCCGGATACCCCGGTGTACGGCGAAAGACGTGGAGGAGGCGACTCGCCGGGCGCGGGCGGCACAGGCGTGGTGGGCGGAGACCTCTTTTTCGGAGCGGGCCGGGATCCTCCTGAGGTTCCACGATCTGGTGCTGGATCTCCAGGAGGAAGCACTCGACCTGATCCAGAAGGAAACCGGCAAGGCCCGCAAACACGCCTTTGAGGAGGTCCTGGACACCGCCATTACCGCCCGCTACTACGCCAACGCTGCAGAGACGCACCTCAAACCCCGGCGCCGCCAGGGCGCGCTACCACTCCTGACCACCACCCGGGAGTACCACCATCCGAGGGGCGTCGCGGGGTTTATCGTGCCGTGGAACTACCCGCTCTCCCTGGGAATCTCCGACGCCATCCCTGCGCTCCTGGCAGGAAACGGAGCCATCATAAAACCCGACGAGAAGACCCCCTACTCTACCCTGTGGGCCGTGGAACAACTCTACGAAGCCGGGTTGCCGGAAGACCTCGTCCAGGTCGTCACCGGCTACGGTACGGAACTCGGCGAACCCATCGTGGACAACGTGGACTTCGTCATGTTCACCGGCAGCACCCATGTCGGGCGCATCGTGGCCCGGCAAGCCGCCGAGCGGCTCGTAGACTACTCGATGGAGCTCAGCGGCAAGAACGCCATGATAGTCCTCGACGACGCCAACCTCGAAAAGACTCTTCCTGGCGCCGAGCGGGCCATCTTCTCCAGCGGCGGTCAGCTCTGCATCTCCATGGAACGCCTCTACGTCCAGTCCGGCATCTACGACGAGTTCAAACGCCGCCTCACAAAACATGTAGGGAATATGAAGCTCGGCGCGAACCTCGACTACAGCGCGGATATGGGATCTATCATCTCCGCCGAACAACTGGAGCGCGTAGAAAAACACGTCGAAGACGCCGTGAGCAAGGGCGCGAGGGTCCTCACCGGCGGCCGACCCCGCCCGGACCTTGGCCCATACTTCTACGAACCAACTATCCTCGAAGGAGTTAGCGAAGACGCGTCGCTCCGCACGGACGAAACCTTCGGACCTGTAGCAGCGTTATATAAATTTGATACCTTAGAGGAGGCTATCGCAAAGGCCAACGACAGCCCTTACGGTTTGAACTTCAGCGTCTGGACTGAGGATTTAAAGAAAGGCCGCGGGCTAGCCACCCGTCTCGAAGCCGGGACGGTGAACGTAAACGAGGCGTATGCTGCGGCGTGGGCATCTCTGGACGCCCCGATGGGGGGTTTCAAGGACTCGGGGGTCGGGCGGCGTCACGGGGCGTGTGGGATCCGGAAGTACACCGAGAGCCAGACGGTAGCGGTGCAGCGAGGAGTCCCCGTGGCGGCGTTGCCTGGCATGGATGAAAAGCGCTATGCCCGCTTGATGAGCGGCGCGTTGAAGATACTCCGCAGGATGCCCGGAGTCCGTTAGGCGAGGTAGGACGTTGGTATGAGTGAGATCTCCGGTAAAACCATAGTCATCACCGGAGGCGCGAGCGGGATGGGCCGGCTATTGGCGCTGAAAACGGCGCGGCTCGGCGGCACGGTCGTAGTCTACGACGTAGATTCCGGCGCGCTGGACGCGGTGGTGGAGGAGATCAAAGCTCAAACCGGCCGCGACGCATACGGCTTCGTCTGCGACGTGTCCGACCGCGAGGAAGTGTATCGCACGGCCGACAAGGTACACGAGTCGGTGGGCAAGGTGGACATCCTGATCAACAACGCCGGCATCGTCTCCGGTCGCCGGCTCATGGACCTTTCGGACGAGAAAATAGAGGCCGTCATCGGCGTCAACGTCCTGGCGCTCTACTGGGTGACCAAATCCTTCCTACCCGACATGCTAAAATGGGGTAGCGGCCACGTCGTGACGGTCGCCTCGGCCGCCGGGCTGCTGGGCGTGGACAAACAAACGGACTACTCCGCCAGCAAACACGCTGCCATCGGCTTCACCGAATCGCTGCGCGTCGAACTGAAAAAGACCGGCTATCCGAACATCAGGACCACCATAGTCGAGCCCTTCTACGTAGATACCGGTATGTTCGAGGGCGTAAAGACCCGCTTTCCGCGCATACTACCCATCCTCAAACAGGACGAGGTCACGGACCGCATCGTAAAAGCCATCCAGAAGAACCGCCAGGAGTTGAAGATGCCGTTTATCGTCAACCTGGTGCCCGCCTTTCGCCTGCTCCCCGTAGACGTATTCGACCGGCTCGCGGACTTCTTCGGCATCAACGCCTCGATGGACGAGTTCGTCGGCCGCGACAAACGCGCGGATATATCAAACAGGTAGAGCCCTACAAAAACCTGGAGGAACCCGGACCGCACCCTGGTCCAAGACGCAGCCACGTTTGACCGGCGTTCCGAACGGGCAAAGGGTCGGGAGCAGGGAGTTCCACGACACGTCCATCCAGAACCGGAGGCCCCAATGACCGACGACCAGACCCGCCAGCAGGACCCGAAAGAGCAGTACCCGCAGCCGGAGTATCCTGAGCAGACCCAGATGGACCAGCACCCCGGCTACGAGTCGGAGATGAGTCCGAAGCCCGACTACGGGTACGAGACCTACCGGGGGCTCGGGAGGCTCGAAGGCAAGAAAGCCATCATCACTGGTGGCGACTCCGGCATTGGCCGGGCCGTGGCGCTGGCCTTCGCCCGCGAAGGGGCGGATGTCCTGATCTCCTACCTTGAAGAAGAGGAATCGGACGCCCAGGAGACCGCCCAGGTCGTCGAGGAGGCCGGCAAGAAGGCCATAAAAGTCCCCGGAGACATCGTCGAAGAGGCCCACTGCAAGAGCATCATCGAGACGGCGGTCGAGGAGTTCGGCGGCATAGACGTCTTGGTGAACAACGCCGCCCACCAGATGACGGTGAACGGGATAGCCGACATCTCCTCCGAGCTGCTCGACCGCACGTTCAAGACCAACATCTACGCCATGTTCTGGCTGTGTCAGGCGGCGCTCCCGCACATGGGGGAGGGCGGGTCCATCATCAACACCTCCTCCATCCAGGCCTACCAGCCTTCGCCCACCCTTCTCCCCTACTCCGCCACGAAGGGGGCCATAGTCTCCTTTACCAAAGGGCTGGCTCTGGAGGTCGCGGAGTACGGTCTACGGGCGAACACCGTGGCCCCAGGTCCGGTGTGGACCCCGATCATCCCGGCCTCGATGCCGGAAGAGACGGTCTCCCAGTTCGGCGGCACCTCGCCGATGGGCCGTCCCGCCCAGCCCGCCGAGCTGGCGCCCGCCTACGTGTTCCTGGCCTCCCAGGAGTCCAGCTTCGTCAACGGTGAAACGCTCGGGGTTACCGGCGGCAAGCCGCTACCGTAGCGCCGTCCCTACGGCTCTTCCCGGCCCAGGCCGGCTTCCCTGGCGCGGATAATGGCCTGCGTGCGATCCGCCACCTGTAATTTGGTGAGGATGTTCGAGACGTGGTTGCGGACGGTCTTGGGGCTGAGGTAGAGGCGGCGGGCTATCTCGGGGTTCTTCAGTCCCCCGGCGATCAGGTCGAGGATCTCGCGCTCCCGTTCCGAAAGCTCGGGGAAGACCTGCGGCGGTTCGGCCGGGCGGATGTTCGCGAAGTAGTCCACGAGCCGGACGGCGATCCCGGGGCTGAAGATGGCCTCCCCGCCGCCGACGGCCACGATGGCCCGGAGCATCTCGGCGTAACTGGCCCCCTTCAGGACGTAGCCCCGGGCCCCGGCGCGCATCGCGTTGAAGACCGTGGCGTCGTCCTCGAACATGGTCACGACGAGCACGCGTACCTCGGGGCTCTCCCGCAAGACCCTGCGGGTGGCCTCGATGCCGTCGATGCCGGGCATCTGCACGTCCATGACCACGAGGTCCGGCCGCAACTCGGCGGTCAGGGCGAGGGCCTCTTCTCCGGTGGCCGCCTCTCCGACGAGCTCGGCGTTGGGAGAGGAGGCAAGAAGGGCTCTGAGCCCATCGCGGAACATGGGGTGATCGTCGACTACCAGGACGCGCAGCGGCTCGGGCGTCATCCTTCCTCCCCACGTTCTCCGGGCAAAGGCAGGCGGGCCAGGACGCGGGTACCGCCGGAAGGCATGGGCTCGATCTTGCAGGCGCCGCCGAGCTCCCCGGCGCGCTCGCGCATCGAGTGGAGCCCCACGCCCGACCTGCGGTCCTCCGGCAGGCCCACGCCGTCGTCGGAGACTTCGAGCTCCAGCGCGTCCTTCTCCGGCGAGAGGCGGACGAGGCAAGAGTCGGCCCGCGCGTGGCGCACGACGTTGGTCACGGCCTCCTGCGCGATGCGGTACGCCGCCACCTCGACGGCGGCCGGAAGCGGCGGCATCCCGGCGGGCGCCTCCACCGTAATACTCAAGCCCTTTCCCTCGTATCGCGCGGCGGTCTCCCGTATCGCCCCCATGAGCCCCAGTTCGTCGAGAGCGGGCGGGCGCAGATCGTAGAGGAGGCGACGCACCTCTGCGATGGCCGCCTCCATGTCGGCTTCAAGCTCCAGGAGCAGGGCGTCGGCTGCGGCGGGATTGCGGGGATATAGGGAGCGGGCCGAGCCCGCCTTGAGCGTCTGGGCGGCGAGCCTCGGGCCGAGCCCGTCGTGCAGGTCGCGACGGAGACGACGGCGCTCCTCCTCGCGGGCGGAGACAAGCTGCTCGCGCGAGCGTTGCAGGTCGGCGGTCAGGCGTACGGCGTGGGCCGTGACCCCGGCCTGCCGGGAGAGTCCCTCCAACAACCGCTTGTCCGAGGGAGAGAACGACTCCCCGGGCGAGCGTGGGGACAGGATAAGCTGGCCCACCGTATCCGACTGGTAGGCAAGCGGCAGGACGACGGGCTCTTGCGGCGGGGTCCCGTACTCGGCGGCCCGGACGAACCCGCCGTTCTGCTTGAGCGTGATCGCCGCGTAGGGCAGCTTCAGCGCCCCGGCGACCGTCTCGACGATGGTAGAGAGCGCGGCCTCGGGGGCGAGGGTGGCCTCCAGGCGTTCACCGAGGCGCGAGATGACCGCGTAGGGTTCGTCCCGCTCGCCGTACATCAGGCGGTTCACCCCGCGCTGCAAGCGGTCGCGCAGTGGGACGAACAGGACGGCAACTATGCCGGTGGCGATCAGGGAGACAGCCAGACTACCGCGAGCCTGGAACAACGCGCCCAGGTAGCCGACAATGAGAATATAGGCGCCGACGACGCAAGCTGTCAGGGAACCGTAGACTAGCGTGCGGTTGATGAAGACGTCTATGTCGAAGAGGCGGTAGCGCAGGATAGCGGTGCCAATGGACGCCGGGATGAGAAGCATAAACAGGGTAATGAGAGTTGAGCCGAAGAGCTCGGCGGACGTACCAGGCGGCCCTGGGAACAGGACCTCTCCGAAGAGAAGCACGCCCAGCAAACCTGTGATCGCCGCGGTGAAGCCGAAGATCACCCACTTGGCCTGCTGGCGCTCCACCGGACCCGACACGCGCCGGTAGCGGTAAACTTGGGCAAACACGCCGGTCAGCAACCAGAACAGCATGAACAGGATAAAGAGCGGAATCGGCCAGTCGTCAACGGCGAGGGGCGATTCAGGAAAGATAATGTCGCTCACCACCCCCAGGACCAGCACGGCCGCCAGCCAGCGCGTCCAGCGGGGCATGAACCGCCCGTCGGGGAAGATGTAGAACAGTAAAAACAGGGACACTGCCCTGACCCCTGCCAGTCCCAGGCCAACTCTCTCCCAGGCCGGGTGGTAGAGCGACAGCGCCGAGATGGTGTTCCAGAAAGTAGTGCCCAGCAACACCAGCAGCAGTGAGACGAACAGCGCCACCCGGTAGTTGGAGCGGCGCCAGAAGATCACAGGCCCCAACGCGAGGCACACCACCGCGAAGACGACCTCCATCCCTAGGCGCCATGCGGCGTAGAAGCCAATGGAGAGGCCGGAACGCTCCAGACCGGCGCGTACCGACGCCGGATCTATACCCTCCGGCAGGTTGGAGAGGGTGGTTATCTGCTCGTAGCGCGCCGGGACGGCGGCGACGAACAACCCTACCAGCGCCAGGGCCGCCAACAACCACCCTGCCCGGACGAGAAACAACCAGCGACCGCGTACCGCGACTGACGCCGGTTCCGCAGGGCTCCTGGAGATCTCTAGTTCGGTAGGCTGTAACTTCATGGTCTCCGGTCGGCTTTCCCGTTCGTATCCAACGTTGCTGATCATATGGTGCCACCGGACGCAACCAGATGCACCTGCCGGAGGCGTTGCTCTTCGCATGAGCCACCTCCGGCAGATGCCCGTAGGACTATTGCACCCGTGGCTGGACGTTACCAATGTCCGCTTGCTCCCCGGGCGACACTTGACCTTGCTCCCAGTCTGTATCGGATATGGTGAGCAGCTTCACGCCGATCGCGCCGAAGCACGCCACGAGGAGTATAGTTGCCAGGAAGGAGGCGATCGCACCTACAATTGGGCCGCCCGGGACCGGAACGAAGTCGCTCACCGCGAGCAAGACGATGCCCAATGGCACCCACCTCGGGACGGTCCGCGACCTCCACAGTCCGGCGGCCAAGACGAGGAGCCCCAAGAAAAAACCGACCAGGAACATGAGCATGACCACGATAAGGCCCGCGGGAGGTGGTCCGCCTCCCTCTACAGCTGCGGCCAGTTGCGCCTGATCCAGGCCGCTCCGGGTGAGGCCGGCGAGTACGACCTGAAAGCCCGACCAGACCGCGTGACTGATGGCCCCGATCAGTGCGAGCCCGACACCGATGTGTACCAGGGTCACCCCGCGGTCGCGGACCAGGTTCAGAATCCCCATCAGGGCGGGCACGAAGAGCATCGAGGAGGCTATGATCAGGAGGCTCGCGGCCTCGGTGCGGCCGGGATTGTCCGCTATCGTTTGCACCAGCCCGGCCTCTCCCTCACCCGGGTGGAGTAGGAGGGCCATACCCAACAACAAGGGTGCGGCGATCAGGCATAGCCCCGCCACTGTACGGCGGAAGTTGTTCACGTCGTTTATCTTGAGCATCTCTATGGTTTCCTTTCTACTTGCTCGTGCTGACGTAAGCACTCTATAGAGCGTGGCGTCCCACCGTCATGAGTCCGGCGTCCCAACTTTGTCCCCTCGTGGCCGGGACATCGGTGGGACATCGTGAGATCCGGGCTTGGCGTCGGCAACGAGAGCCGGTTCTCGCCCGCTGCGGATCGGCGTCCTATGCGCTAGGCTACGAGGCATGTCGCGTATCGGAGAAGGATAGTCTTGGGCGTCGTAGTTCAGAAGTACGGTGGTAGTTCGGTCGCCACGCCGGAGCACATAAAGGCGGTGGCGGACCGTATCGGCCGGGCGCGGAAATCCGGCCTGGATCTCGTAGTGGTCGCCTCGGCGATGGGCAAGACCACCGACCGCCTCCTGCGCCAGGCGTCGGAGGTGAGTAGGAGCCCTTCGCCGCGCGAGATAGACCAGCTTCTGGCCACCGGCGAGGAGCAGTCGGTGGCGCTGCTGGCGATGGCGCTCCACGACCGGGGAATTCCGGCGATCTCGCTCACGGGGCCACAGGCGGGGTTCAAGATTACCGGCCGCTACGGCTCCGGTGTGATCTCCGAGATTAAGCCCGACCGCATCCGCAAGCTCCTCGCCGAAGAGCACGTCGTCATCGTCGCCGGCTTCCAGGGGATGAACGCCATGGGCGACGTCATGACCCTCGGGCGCGGCGGCTCGGACACGACCGCCGTGGCGCTCGCCGCGGCCCTTAGCGCGGAACGGTGCGAGATATACACCGACGTGGACGGCGTCTACACGGCGGACCCCAGAATAGTGCCCGAAGCGCGGCGCATACCGCTCATCACCTCGGAGGAGATGGCGGAGATGTCCTGGCGCGGCGCGAAGGTCATGCACCCGCGGGCGGTAGAGTTGGGCGCCCTGTATGGAGTCGAGATACACGTCCGGTGTTCCTTCAACGAGGAGCCGGGCACGGTTATAGCGGGAGGTCAGACGTTGGAGCAGTTAGAGACCAGAGAGACCCTGGCCGGTATCGTCCACGACCCGGACGTGGCCCGCATAACCCTCAACGGCATCCGCACCGGCCCGGGGACGATGAGCAGGATCTTCACTCCTCTGGCGGAGAACGGCATCTCCGTGGACGTGATCGTCGAGAGCGGCACCCGCGAGGGAACGGCGGACGTGGCCTTCACCGTGAACCGTGAAGACTTCGCGGAGGCCCGGCGAATCGCGGGCGAGGTCGCACACTTCCTGGGTGGCGAAGTCGAGGGCGAAGAGGACCTGGGCAAGGTCTCAGTCGTCGGGACCGGGATGCTCAACCGTCCCGGCTACGCCTCGAAGATGTTCGCGACGCTCGGCGAGGCCGGCATCCCGATAAGGATGGTTTCGACCTCGGAAATTCAGGTAACATGTGTGCTGCAGGTGGACAGGATAGAGGAGGCGATTCGGCGCCTCCACGAGAGCTTCGAGTTGGAGGAGAGAGATGTTTAGCGGGGCGTTCACGGCCCTTATAACCCCATTCAGGAACGGCGCGGTAGACGTCGAGGCTCTAGAAAGCATGGTGGAGCTTCAGATAAAGCAGGGCATCCACGGCCTGGTTCCCTGCGGCACCACCGGCGAGACCCCGGCGATGAGCGAGGCCGAAGACCGGCTCGTTATCGAGACCGTGGCGCGGGTCGCTGACGGACGGGTTCCCGTAGTCGCGGGAAGCGGATCAAATAGCACGGAGATGGCGATCAAGTACACCAAGATGGCCCAGGAAGCCGGCGCCGATGGCTCCCTTCAGGTCGCGCCCTACTACAACAAGCCGACCCAGGAAGGTCTGTATCGACACTTCGCCGCGATAGCCGAAAGCACCGACCTGCCCATCCTGCTCTACAATATTCCCGGGCGCACGGCGGTCACCATTGAGGCGCACACGATGGCGCGGCTCGCAGAGATACCGAACATCGTCGGGGTCAAGGAATCCACCCTCTCGATGAACATGGTCAGCGACATCCGGCGCCTGTGCGGCGAGGAGTTCGACATCCTCTCCGGCGACGATCCTATGACGCTCCCGCTCATGGTCCTCGGCGGCACGGGCACCATATCCGTCGCCTCCAACGTCGCCCCCGGCGCCCTCTCCGACATGGTGGACGCCGCGCTGGAAGGTGATTGGGAGCGCGCCCGCGAGCTACACTACGAGTTGCTCCCCCTCTTCCGGGCGCTCTTTGTAGAGACCAACCCGATCCCGGTAAAGACCGCCGCTTCCCTGCTCGGCTTCTGCTCAGACGAGATGCGTCTGCCGCTCATCCCCATGGAAGGCGAGAACCTCGCCCTCCTGCAAGAAACCCTCGACGCCTCGAACCATCTTCTCCCCACCCCGGAAGAGGTTTGACCCGCGTAGCGATAATCGGGGCGGCGGGCCGCATGGGCCGCGAGCTATGTCGCGCCGCCCTGGAAAATGACGCTTTCGAGCTTGTCGGCGGCGCGGTCGAACCCGCCGCGGAGGAACTGGGCAAGGACCTCGGCGAGTTGTGTGGCTGGGGCACGGCCAGCGTAACCGCAACCGAAGAGCCCCCTGAAGAAGCCGAAGCGCTGATCGAGTTCACGACACCAGGGGCAACCATAGAACACCTCGCCTATCGCAAGCCGCTCGTCATCGGCACGACCGGGCTCTCGGAAGAGCAGCGGAAAAAAGTAGAAGAGGCCGCCGAAAGCGTTCCGATCGTGCTCGCCCCGAACATGAGCGTCGGCGTGAACCTGCTGCGTGAGGTGGTACGCGAGGTTTCGGCGAAGCTCGGCCCTGGCTACGACATCGAGGTCGTCGAGGCCCACCACCGGAACAAAGTGGACGCGCCCTCCGGGACGGCGCTCTTCCTGGGGCGGGCCGCCGCCGAGGGGCGGGGTAAGAGCCTGGAAGACGTGGCGGTTTACGGTCGGGAGGGAAAGCAGCCCCGAGAGGAAGGGGAGATCGGTATCCACGCCCTGCGCGGCGGGGCGGTCGTCGGCGAGCACCGGCTCATCTTCTACTCTGAGGGCGAGGAGGTCGAGGTGATCCACCGCGCCCTCTCCCGCCGCACCTTCGCCGACGGGGCCCTACGGGCTGCGGGCTTCGTCGCCCGCGCGGAACCAGGACTTTACTCCATGCAGGACGTGCTCG
>JALYGE010000069.1 GCA_030777225.1 Actinomycetota bacterium | reverse complement strand
CCCGCCACGAAAGCGTGGGCCGTGTCTACGCAGATCCTCACCCCCGCCCGCTCCGCGGCGTCAGCCAGGGTCTCGAAGGTGGAGCAAAGCTGTGTCCCGGCCCCGACGGAGTTCTCGATCACCGGCTCTGCCGCCCCATCGCCGTCGGTCAACTCCCGTACCCGGAGGAGACTCTCTACCAGCCGCGCCATCCCCCTCTTTTCGTCGCTGTCCCCGTAGCTGCCGGAGTGGACTACGACGACGTCGGCGCCCAGCGCCCCGGCGGCGACAAGTTCCCTGGCGAGCGTCCGGACGGAGCGCTCGCGCTGTTCCTCTTTAGAAGAGGCCAGGTTGATCAGGTACTTAGCGTGTACAACCACCGGAGAGAGCCTCATCTCGCGGGTTCCTTCGACGAACGCCTCTCTGTCCGGCCGCGGCACCGGGTCCGCCCATCCTTGCGGGTTGGAGACGAAGATTTGGACCGTCTCGCAACCCTGCTCCTTAACCTTCTGCAGAGTCTTCTTCAGGCCACCCGAGGTCGGCAGATGACGGCCTATGCTGTTGGTTCTCTTGGACATGACGAAGATTCTAGCCGTTGCCGAACACCTCCGCTGTGATAGATATAGATAGATAGATATAGATAGATATAATCTCATTTACGAAGGCGGACCGCTGGCAAGCTGTAATGCTGACCGGCTAAACGAAGGGAGCTCACCGCATGGCGGTAGAAGGCAAGGTAGCGAAGATACTGGCTAACAACGAGATCGTCATAAACCGCGGCCGCGTCCAGGGCGTACGGCCGGGCATGCTCTTAGAGGTATTCGCGCTCGAAGGCGAGGAGGTCTGGGACCCGGACACCGGGGAAACCCTCGGCACCGTCGAGGACGTAAAGGCCCGCGCGGAGGTTACGGAGGTCAAGGACCGGTTGGCCGTCGCCCGGCTACAGGGAGCAGAGACCCCCTTCGGAGCCCTGAACATCGGCGAGATGCAGGAGAACCTGCAGCGCATGTTCGGCCAGATGTTCGGCGAGGACGTGAGGATCCAGGGTTTCGGGATGAACCCCGGCAATGACGAGCCGGACGACCTGGAGTCCATGCTCGGTGGCCCGTTGCAGGACCTCTCTCAGGTGCAGGTCGGAGACGCCGTCCGCGAGATAAACGCAAAGCGCCGCTAGCCACCGCTTGCAAGATTTCGCCCGCCTCCCGGTAACGGCCAGCCTCATCGCCGCCAACGTGTTGGTTTACCTGGCCGTGTCCGCGCTCGCCGCCTCTGCCGGCGTTCCCTGGAACATCGCTCTCGTAAACCAGATCGGCGAGGTGATAAACGACGGTGCGCTCGTGCCGGAGGCCGTAGCACAGGGACAGGCGTGGCGGCTCTTGACGAGCATCTTCTTGCATTCCGGCCTGGTCCACCTGGCCTTCAACATGGTGGCGCTGTACTTCCTGGGAACGTTCGCCGAGTCGGCCTTCGGCCGCTGGCGCTTTTTCGCACTGTACGTGCTCTCCGGCCTCTCCGGCGGCCTCGCATACCTGTACTTCGGCGGCTTCAGCGAACCTGCCGTAGGCGCATCAGGAGCCATCTTCGGCTTGCTCGGAAGTATCCTGGGGTACGCGCTGCGACGAGGGACTTTCTCCTGGCAGAACCCCGTGATCCGTCAGCTCCTCATCCTGCTGGCTATCAACGTGTACCTGGGCGTCTCGATAGATAACATCAGCAACACCGCCCACATGGGCGGCCTGGCAGGCGGCTTCGCGTTCGGCTGGCTCATGGCCCCGACGGTCTACTCGCAGAAAAAGCTCCGCGCCCTCACGCCCGTAGCGCTCGTGCTCGGCGCGGAGCTAGTGCTTCTAGCCCTCTGGTTCTTTTTGTAGCCGCGGCCAGGTCCCCTGCCTCATGAAACGTCGGCGAGCTTGCGTGCCCGGCCGGTGACGACGAGAGTAACAAAGAATAAAGCCGTAGCGACGAGAATGATGGCGGCGCCGGAGGCGAGGTCCAGGTAGTAGGAGAGATAGATGCCGAGCAGCGCCGAGAGCGCCCCGATGCCCGCGCTCGCCAGGATCATGTGGTGGAACCGGCTGGTGAGCAGGAAGGCCGTCGCCGGAGGCGTCACCAAAAGCGCCACCACCAGCACGATGCCGACGGCCTGGATGGCGGTTACGATGGTGATCCCGAGCAGGGCGAGCAACAGGTACTCCAGAAACCGGGCCGGGAGCCCCGAAGCCGCCGCCACCGTCGGGTCGAAGGCCACGAAGAGCAGTTGGCGGTAGAAGACAGCGACGAGCACCAGCACGGCTATCCCGAGTATGGCTATCGTCCAGAGGTCGCCCGTCGTGATGGAGAGAACGTCGCCGAACAGGTAGCCGAAAAGGTCGGTTGTGTAACGGTCCACGCGGCTAATGATCAGGATTCCCAGGGCGAAGGTCCCGGAGAATAAGACCCCTATCGCCGTGTCGGAGCTTACCCTACCCCGCTGTGTGATGGCCCCGATCCCTAAAGCCGTCGCCACAGCGAAGACGAAAGCCCCGATGTATATGTTCGCCCCGAACACGAACGCCAGCGCCACGCCGCCGAAACTGGCGTGGGCGAGCGCGTCCCCAATAAACGCGAGCCCCTTTAGCACCACGAAACTCCCGAGCACACCGCAGATAGCCGCCACCAGCACCGAGGCCAGCAGGCCCCGCTGCATAAAGCCGAAGCCCAGCGGCTCCACAAGAAAGTCAACCACGGTCCCGGCCCTCCACGGCCACCGTACGTCCCCCGATGTCCAGGAGCATGAGGTGGCTCTGGTAAGTCTCGTTGAGTAGCTCCGGGGTGAAGACCTCCTCCGGAGGACCGAAGACCACCACGCGTTTGTTCAGCAGCAGGACGAGGTCGAAGCGCTCGGCGACGCAGGAGAGGTCGTGGGTGGTAACCACCACGGTCTTGCCTTTCTGCTGCAGCTTCCGGAGGAGGTCGAAGATCTCGTGCTGCGAGGGCGCGTCCACCCCGGAGACGGGCTCGTCGAGCATCAGGATCTCCGTCTCCTGCGCGAGCGCCCGCGCCAGAAAGACCCGCTGCTGCTGGCCGCCAGAGAGTTCGCCGATGCGGGCTTCGGCTTCCTCTTCCATCCCGACGGTTTGCAGGGCCTCGCGGACGATCTTCCGGTCCCTCGTCGACGGACGACGGAGGAGCCCCATAGAGGGGACCCGGCCCATCATCACCACGTCGCGGGCGCTTACCGGGAAACTCCAGTCTACGTCCTCGCGCTGGGGCACGTACCCCACCAGCCGCCGGGCGTGACGTCCGGGCGGACGGCCCAAAATCCCGACCGATCCGGCCCCAACGGGCGCGAGACCGAGCACAGCCTTCAGCAGCGTGCTCTTGCCCCCGCCGTTGGGACCGACGATTCCGACCATCGCCCCGCGCGGCACCGAGAGCATCACGTCCTCCAGAACCGGCTTGCGATCGTAGACGACGCCCAGGCCGGAGATGTCCAGCGCAGCCGGCTCCACTATCTTCCCAACCCTTCCGCAACCCGGTCTATGTTCGTCCGCATCATGTCCTCGTAGGAGTCGGCGTCCGGGTCGTCGGCCAGCGCGTCCGAGTAGAGTTCGTATACCTCGACGCCGGCCTCATCGGCTATGGTGTTCGCCAGGCCCTGGTTGAACTGCGGCTCGGTAAACACAGCGGACACCCGCTGCGCCTCGATCTTGCGCACCAGCTCCGCCGCCTCCCGGCCCGAAGGCTCCGCTTCGGGATTCTGCAAAATAACATCCACTAGCTCGAACCCGTAAGCCGCCGCAAAGTACGGGAAGGCGTCATGGAAGGTGACGAGCTTACGCCGGTCCTCCGGGATGCTCGCGGCCTTCTCCTCCACGTAGGCGTCTAGCTCCTCCAGCTCCGCCAAGTACTCCTCGGCGTTCGCCCGGTAGGTTTCGACGCCTTCCGGGTCCGCCTCCACCAGGGCGTCCCGGATCTTCTCTACGTAACGTCCGGCATTGTGGACATCGAGCCACAGGTGCGGATTGCCTTCCGCGTGCTCGTGGGCGTGCTCCTCCGCAGCGTGACTTTCCTCTTCGTGTCCCCCCTCTTCCGTGGCATGTTCTTCATCCTCGGGCGACGTTTCCTCGCCGGGTCCATCTTCTCCTTCGAGCGTCTCGAGCCCTTCTGCGAGCTTCACGACCCTCACGTCCTCGCCGCCGGCGCTCTCTACGAGGTCGTCCATCCACGCTTCGAGCCCCAGGCCGTTCTGGAAGACCACCTCCGAACCGGAGATCTTCTGCGCGTCTGAGGGGCTGGGCTGGAAGGTGTGAACGTCGGCCCCCGCCGGGACGATGGTAAAGACCTCGGCCCGGTCGCCGGCCACCTCTTCGGTCAGATCCCCGATCACCGAGATGCTCGCCGCCACCTGTACCCGGTCCGACGAACCTTCGGCACCGCCTCCGCCCGAGCTGCCGCAACCGGCCACCAGAAAAGCGAAGAACCCCAGGCCCAAAAGCACCCTACCGACCGCCATGCATTGCCTCCTAATTGCAAAATTTTTTCATCGCCGGACATCAAAAAAGCGTCCTCTACCTGCAGGCCGCGCATAGACCATAGACCTCGACGCTGTGCGAGTTGACCTCGAACGCGCCGTCCCCGGGGAGCCGGGCGGGGTCTATCGGACACTGGTCGAACTCGGAGATGTCACCGCAGGACTCGCAGATCATGTGATGATGATGGTCCTCGGCCAGTTCGTAGCGCGGGCCGTCACCAAGGTCCAACCGACGCACCAGCCCCAGGTCCGTCAGGAGGTCCAGCGTCCGGTACACGGTTACCATCCCGATCCGGGGACAGCGCCGACGCAAATCCGCCAGGCTCTGGTGTTGCTCCGCCCTCAACGCCTCCAACACCGCCACCCGCTGCGGCGTAGCCTTGTAGCCTCGCCCCCGCATCTTCCCTATGGCCGTTCCCAGCTTCATCAAAGTTCTCCACTAATTGAAAATTTTTTTCACTTGCAGAATGATAGCAAACGATGAAATGCTAGTCAAGCAGCCGCGTCTACTATCCGGCGCCGGGACGTTTGCCGGTCGAGCGCGAGTGGCGGAGTAGCAGGATGAGGGCGAACCCGATAGCCAGGACGCTGGCAACGAAGAGGTTGCCCCGGACGGCGCTGCCCACGATAAAAGCCGGGTCTATCCGCAGTAGCTCGACGAAGAAGCGTCCAACGGAGTAGAGGCTCACGTAGAGCAGGACGACGTCGCCCGCTTTCAGGCTCGCGGCGAAGCGCCGGGCGACCCACAGCAGGGCCAGGAAGACGAACAGGTTCCAGATCGACTCGTAGAGAAACGTTGGGTGGAACGCTTCGGCGTCCTCGAAGCCGGCGGGCCGGTTCTCCGGGGCTATTTTTATAGCCCATGGAAGATCTGAGGGCCTTCCGAAGAGCTCCTGGTTGAAGTAGTTGCCCCACCGGCCGATAGCCTGGCCGAGGGCGACACCCGGCGCGGCGGCGTCTGCCAGCACGAGCGGGTTTATACCCCGGTACCAGGAGAAGAGCAGCACGCCGAGAAAGCCGGCCGCGACGCCCCCGTAGATACCCAGACCACCGTTCCAGACCTCGAAGACGCCCGGAAACGGGTCGTCGGCGTAGAGGTCCCAGTCGGTGACTACGTGGTAGATGCGCGCCCCTATAAAGCCCAGGGGCACTATGAACAGCAGCGAGTCGAGGGCCATGGTTTGCTCGTAGCCGCGCCGGTCCAGCTCGCGGCCGGCGATCCAGGTAGCGGCGGCGATGCCCAGGGCTATGAACAGGCCGTAGTAGCGCAGCGCGAAGGGACCCACCTCGAAGATGATCGGGGACGGCGGGCTGGGCAGCGTGGCGAGGAAAGACGACATGAGGCCGTTCATGTTAGCTCATCCTCTGGCGGCTATCCGAGGGGCGGAGAGTAGCCGGCCGCCGGGGCTGCCACGGGAGCTTGAGGGTAAGCCGGCGCCACCGTTGCGGGCTGGCCCGCTGCGGGAACTCCGCCCGCCGGAGCCGTTGGGGCTGCGGGAGCGGCGGGAGCCGGAGGCTGGGCCGGTTCGGGCTGCTCGACGGGTTCGGTGCGCCACTGGTCTTCCGGGGATTGCTCGACGCCGTAGTAGGCTTCCAGGACGTGCCGGACGACGGGAGCCGCGGTTACGTCGCTGTGCCAGCCACCGTTCTCCACCATCGCGACCACCACGATCGGGTTCTCCTCATTTTCGGCCCAGCCAGCGAACCAGTTTACCGGGTCACTGCTGCCCCACATCTCACCCGTGCCGCTCTTACCGACGAACGCAAGACCCGGGTCCTTGAAGGACCACTCCGCCGTTCCGCCCTCTTTGGTAACGCGGCGCATGCCCTCTATGGTCGCGTCCAGGACGCCCTGATCCACACCCACGTTACCGGCGGGCTCCGGGGAGATCTTCTCTTCGACCTCGCCGTTCTGGCCGCGAACTTCGAGGCCGACGTGCGGGGTTACCAGTGTTCCACCGTTCTGAATGGCGGCATATCCCCTGGTGAGTTGGAGCGGGGTGACCTGCAGGTCACCCTGGCCTATAGCCATGTTCACCCAGCGCCCCACGCCCCAGTACCTGTCGTCCGGGGTCGCGCCGACCTCTTCCTGCCAGGATTGCGTGGGGACGAGCCCGGCCTGTTCCGAAGGAAGGTCTACGCCCGTTTCCGAGCCGAAGCCGAACTGCATATAGAACTTGGAGAGTAGATCTTTATCGTCGGTGCTGTTCCAGAGCCAGTCCACCACCTGGAAAAAGTACTTGTTGTTCGAGTCCATTATGGCCTCGTAGTAGTTCTGGGTCCCGTGGGTGCCGTACTGGGGTCCGTAGTTCTCGCGCCAGCTCTGCCAGCAGCCGGAGACGACGCCCGCCGGAAGCCAGCACGAACCGTCGTCGGTGTAGGTGGTGTAGGGATTGATCACCCCGTAGGCAAGTCCCGCCATGCCCGTAAATACCTTGAAGGTCGAAGCGCCAGGATACACACCGTAGATCGCGCGGTTGGCGAACGGCGAGTTGGCCTCATCAGAGACCAGGTACTCGTAGAGCTCAGCCTCCTCCGCGCCGGTAACCCCCCCGACGAATAACTGCGGCTCGAAGGTCGGGCGGCTCGCCATCGCGAGGATCTCGCCGTTGCGCGGGTCCATCGCGATAACGGCTCCACCGTCACCGGCAGCGCCCTCTTCGGTTTTAGCGCGCTCCATGGCCGCGTCCAGCTCCTTTTCGACCACCTTCTGGAGTTCCAG
>JALYGE010000068.1 GCA_030777225.1 Actinomycetota bacterium | reverse complement strand
CGGATCGTATCGTAAGCTCGGCCAGACGTCGCCGGGTCGTACCTCTTCGGTTTTCGGGAGTAAGGCCGTCGAAGCACACCCCACGTTCGCTCTGCCAGATATGATTCGTAGGACGGTCGTCGGATCCGCTTTTCGGGTGGCTCTGCGGTCAGCTTTCACTACGCGTCCCTCCCCAGCCCGGCTTCTCGGGCGCGGATTATGGCCTGCGCCCTGTCCGCCACCTGCAGCTTGGTGAAGATGTTGGAGACGTAGTTGCGAACGGTCTTGGGGCTCAGGTACAGGCGGTTAGCGATGGCGGTGTTGGTGTAGCCCTGGGCGATCAGGGTCAGGACGTCGCGCTCTCGCTCGGTGAGTTCGGGGAAAGTGTCTCTGGAGGTCGAGCCGGACGTGGCGAAGTGCCGCATCAGGTGCCGCGCGATGGTGGGGCTGAAGATCGCCTCCCCGCCGGCCACCGCCCGGATGGCCCGGAGCGTCTCGGCCCCGTCGGCGCCTTTTAGGACGTAGCCGTGCGCCCCGGCCCGCATGGCGGCGAAGACGGAGTCGCCGTCCTCGAACATGGTGAGCATCAGGATTCCGGTCCCCGGGCTGACTTCGAGGATCCTCCGCGTCGCCTCTATGCCGTTCACTTTAGGCATGTTTATGTCCATCAGGATCACGTCGGGGCGAAGTTCTGCGGTCAAGGCGATGGCTTCCTCCCCATCCGTCGCCTCGCCGATAAGCTCGATGTCCGGCTCTGAGGAGAGTATGGCGCGCATCCCGTAGCGGAAGACCGGGTGGTCGTCGGCCACGAGGACTCGAATACGGTCCCTCATTTTTCCTCCGGCAACGGCAGTGCGGCGCGAACGCGGGTGCCTCCCCCGAGCGCCGGTTCTATGACGACGCTCCCGCCGACCTCGGCCGCGCGTTCACGCATCGAGGAGAAGCCCACGCCCGCTCCGCTACTCCTTGCGAGGCCCCGACCATCGTCGCGGCCTTCGAAACGGAGCGCCCTCGCGTCTCCATTGATCACCAGAGAGACGACGCAGGTGCGGGCTCCGGCGTGGCGGATGACGTTGGTTATGGCCTCCTGAGCGATGCGGTAGGCGGCGACCTCCACCGCTGCGGGGAGCGGCGACAGATCTTCCGAAGCTTCGACCGAGACGTTGAGACCATTCTGGCCGTACTGCGCGGCAGTCTCGCGCAGGGCGCCGATGAGACCGAGGTCGTCGAGCGCCGGCGGACGCAGGGCGTACACCAGACGTCTTATGTCGGAGATTGCATCCTGCGCCTGAGTCTTGAGGTCTACCAGCAGGTCCTCGGCGGCGTCGGGGTCCCGTCTCATTAGCGCCCGGACGGCATCGATGGTGAGCGTCTGGCTGGAGAGCTGTGGTCCCAGGCCGTCGTGCAGGTCGCGGCGCAGCCTCCGGCGTTCTTCTTCCCGGGCGCTCACGAGCCGTTCGCGGGCCCCTTGCAGGTCGGCGGTCAGGCGCGCGGCGTGGACCGCGATCCCCGCCTGCCGGGCGAGGTCATCCAGCAAGCGACGGTCGGCAACGGAGAAGCTATCCTCCCCCGCGCGTGGCGTGAGCAGGAGCTGGCCGACGGTCTCGTGCTGGTAAAGGAGCGGCAGACGGAGAGGTGCGTCCACCGGCTGCCCGACCTCCGCGGCGACGGTGAATCCGCCACGCCCCCTGCTCTCTTTCAGGGCGATGGCCGCGTAGGGCACCTTGAGCGCCTGCGCGACGGTCTCGACGACCGCCGGCAACACCGCCCGGGGCTCCAGGGTGGCCTCCAGGCGCTCTCCGAGACGCGAGAGGACCGCGTAAGGGTCGTCGCGCTCGCCGTACATCAGACGGTTGACGCCTCGCTGGAGGCGGTCGCGCAGCGGCGCGAACAACACCGCGACGAGGCCGGCGCCGAGCAGGGAGATGAGAAGGCTTCCTCTCGCCTGCAGCAGCGCGCCCAGCCCGCCGACGGCGAGCACGTAGAGTCCGACTACGATCGCCGTCAGAGCGCCGTAGACGAGGGTACGGTTGACGATGACGTCGATGTCCCACAGCCGGTAACGTAGTATGGCGACGCCGATGCCGAGAGGGATAAGGAAGAAGGCGAGGGTGATGACGGTGGCATCGGCCACTTCGTAGAGCACCGCCGGGATGCCGGACCGGACGAATAGAGGCTCCGCCAGGAGGCTCAGGACCTGGATCCCGAGCGCCGTCGCCATGGCGAAGACGACCCACTTGGTCTGCTGGCGGCCCTCCGGGCTCGACACGCTCCGGTAGCGGTAGATCTGGGCGGCCGCTCCGGCCAGGAGCCCCCCGATGAGGACTAGGCCGAGGGCGTCCGGGGGCTCGGTGAGGGAGCCTTCGCCGAAGAACAGCGCGATGAATACCCCTACTATAAGGAGAACGCCCGGGACCCGCGTCCAGCGCGGCGCGAACCTGCCGTCGGGGAAGAGGAAGACGAAGAGGATCAAAGCCGCCCACAGAACCCACCACGAGAACTTCAGCAGAGGTCCCCACGCAGGATACGCGGCCCCCAGCGCCTGCACGTTGGGGTGGTTGACCGCGCCCATCAACACGAGAAAGACCGAGGCGAACAACGCCATAGGGTCGTCCGATCTGCGATAGGCGATAACGGCGGCCACGACGAAGCATCCCAACCCGAGGACTACCAGGAGCGCGGTAAAGTACGCAGCGTAGAGCCCCTCGGAGATGCCGAGCTGCGATAACTCCGCCCGCGCGGCCTGGGGCGGAGCGCCGCGCTGCGCGTAGAGAGCGGGCACGGCCACGGCGAAGAGGCCCAGGTTCAGGGCGACGAGCACGGCCCACCCGGCGCGGGCGAGAACGAGGGTACGACCTCGCAGGCTCGGCGCCGCGCTCTCCGGGGGGCTATCGTCCGTGGCGTGGCATGCTGTGAATGCATCAAGCCGATTCTACTCTCGCGGTAAGCCTCATGCGACGGGCTGCGGCGCATCCTGCCGGGTTGCGGGCTTGCGCGCCCGCTCCTTCCCGGTCCAGAGCGCGTACCCGCCCAGGCATATCCCAGGAAGGTCAGATAGTACAGCATGGCTATGGGCGACAACATCCCACCCTCCGCGAATACGCCGAGCGGCACCAGCGTGATGCTCAGGAAGATTACGGGGACGCTGGCTATTTGCAGCCATCCCGCCGGGCGCGGAAGGACACCCGCGCGCACGGTCGCTATCCCGAACAGCGGAAAGGCCAGGACCGACAAGAGAGCGAGAGGCCCGAGCGCCCCGGCTCCGTGGGCCAGCGGGCCGTCACCGACCAGGGTCTGCGTGGCGGGGTCTCTGGCGAGCGCGACCGTCGCGTACGCTTCGTACAGCAGGAGATAGAAGTGGTACGCCGCGGCGAACACGGTGGCGGCAAAGCCGATCAGACCCAACACCCCCGCCCGGTGCGCCTGACGAGCGTAGAACCCCACCAGGCCGAGCAGCGCGAACATCCACGAGGCGAATATAACCAGGTGGGCCGGTCCGTAGAGGGGTTTGAGCACGTCCGCCACCTGTTCGCTGGGCGGATGTAGGACGAACCCCAGTACCTGGAGCGGCAGGGCGATGAGCAGGGCCAACCCGCTCAACCGGAAGAGCAATTTCGACGACATTTCTTTCCTTTCTTTTTCCGTAGAGGTCTGCACGAAGATCCTGGTTGGGGCTGAACGGTACGGTCGGTCTAGCTCACTCGTGCAGGCTCCTCAGACGATACGACCCTTCCCGTAAAGAGGATAAAGCCCATCCACGCCACAGCCCCAGAGAAGATGATGCCGGCGAGTGGTACAGGCGCGAAGGCGACCAGCCCGCCGACTATGAGCAACACCGCAGCCCCTCTCGGATAGACGCGAGCCCGCAGTGTGGCCGCGCCGAACAGGACCCAGCCGAGAGCGCCCGTGAGCAACACGAGTATGAAGCCTGCGAGCCCCAGCTCTGCTTCGGCGAGTTCGGGAGCCTCAGCCGCCAGAGCGGGGGTGATGAAGAGCTCGAACCAGAGTGCGCCCACCAGAAGCGCCGTACCCGCGAAAGCCACCAGGAACCCCACCAGCCCCAGTACACCCGCCGCTTCCGACTGGCTGACGTAGAGACCAACCAGTCCGAGCAGGAGTAACACACTGCCGATCAGGTGCAACCCGAACACCAGGGCATATGAGGTCCCCGTTGCCGAGCCGGCGCTCTCGACGTCAACGAAAAGACGCAGGATGTCGCCTATAACAGACACCGCGGCGGAGACCAGAGCCGCCAGACCTCCCCACCGGACCAGATCCGAAGACTGCACAGTCTACCTCCCGTCCAGAGTTTCGATGTGGCCTGCGCATAAACGCAGGCCAGGACCCTTTTCCGCGCAAATCCTCCAGTTGTTGCCGCTCCCCGCCAACACCGCGATGCTCACCTCGTCCGGCTCAATCTCGGGTAAGCTTCTCTTTCCTCTGGCCATTGCCAAATGCCTCCTTGTAGTTGTTGGCTGCGTTGTTGGTAGGCACTCTACGAGGCGCGGCGTCCCACCGGTAAGAGGCCGGCGTCACTATTTCGTCGGGACAATATGTCCCGAGATCCAAAATCGATGAGACCACAAAGCCGGGTCGTGGACGGCAAAGCCGTCTCGAATCCTCTACCCTTGAACCTCACGTCCCGTGTAAACTACGCGGAAGCAAGCGGGCAGGGAGAGTCACGATATGACGATTACACCGGGCACGACGCGACAGGGAACACAGCAGACCGACTTTATCAATGCGGACCGCCTTCTTTCGGAGGAGGAGCGCGAGGTCCGGGACCGGGTGCGAGAGTTCGTGGACCGCGAGGTGATCCCTACGGCGGCAGACTACTGGGACAGGGCCGAGTTCCCGTTCGAGCTGCTGCCAGGGCTCGGGGAGCTCGGGATCATGGGCGGCACCTTCTCCGGGGAGTACGGCTGCGCGGGATGGAACAACGTCGCCTACGGCCTGGCGATAGCGGAGCTGGCCCGCGGCTCGGGAAGCCTGGCGACGTTCCTGCACGTCCAGAGCGGGCTCGCCATGACCGCCATCCACGAACTCGGCTCCGAGGAGCAGAAGCGCGAGTGGCTGCCGCCGATGGCCCGCTGCGAGAAGATCGGCTGTTTCGGGCTGACCGAGCCCGAAGCTGGTTCGGATCCCGGCTCCCTGCAGACGACCGTCGTGGAGAAGGATGGCGGGTACGTCCTGAACGGGGAGAAGCGCTGGATCGGCAACGCCTCTTTCGCGGACGTGGCCGTGATTTGGGCCAGAACGGAAGACGGCAAGATAGCAGGCTTCCTCGTCGAGGGGGACACGCCCGGCTACAACCCGGAGATCATCCCCCGCAAGGGCTCCCAGCGCGCCGTCTGGCAGACGCACATCCAACTGGAAGACTGCCGCATCCCAGAGGAGAACCGCCTGCCCGAAGCCCGAAGCCTGGGCTCCACCCTCTCCGTCCTCACCCACTCCCGCTACGGGGTCGGCTGGGACGGGCTCGGCCAGGCTGCGGACTGCTACGAGACGGCGCTCGCCTACTCGAAGGAACGCGAGCAGTTCGGCCAACCACTGGCCTCGTTCCAACTCGTCCAGCAGAAGCTGGTGGGGATGCTGAACGAAGTTTCACTCTCCCAGCTACTCTCGATCCACATAGGACGCTTGAAGGACGCCGGGGAGCTGACGCCTCCGCTAGTCTCGATGTTTAAGATGAACAACGTGGCGAAAGCGCGTGAGATCTGTGCCCAGGCCCGCGACGTGCTGGGCGGCAACGGCGTCCTGCTCGACTATCGGGTGATGGAACACATGGCGGATATCGAGGGTGTCTACACCTACGAGGGCACGAACGACATAAATACCCTGGTCGTGGGCCAAGCCATAACCGGCCACAAAGCGTTCGCTCCCGCACCGAACGACAGCGGACAGCGGGCGGAGCAGTAAAGCCATGTCCGAAGCACAGAACGAGACCCGCCCCACAGAGGTCCGTATCCCCCGCGAAGAAGCCCGGCACATAGCGAGCCTGCTGCGCTACGCCGTTAGCCTCAACACCACAGCCGGCCTCGTCTCCCCTACCGAACGCCGTCTGGCTTCCTCGACCTACAAAGCCGTCGAGCTCGCGGCCCTCGTCCTCGAAGGCAAGCCGTTCGAAGAGGCTCTCGAAGAGGCGAACAACGCCTGGACGGGATCGCTGGAAGAAGACCATCAACGCGCCCTGAAACTTTTGGAGAGAAACCGCGAGTTCTTGCGACAGGCCATGACCGGACGCATGACCCCCGAACAGTTTTCGGAGTTTCTCGAAGTCACCCAGGATCAATTCCTCGAACTTACCCGCCACGGGGTAAAACATCCCCCGAGAAAGGAAGATCCACCCGACTAAAACCCTCCCCTCTAATCCGGAACCTGTGAGGCAATCCACACCCGCCCGTTTGTCTCTGCCACCAAAAGGGATAGAATCTTACTATGTGCAATTCGCACTTACATAAAAAGCACCCCCTATCAAGGCTATGACAAGAGGGAATGAGTACGGTTCGCTGGCGTTACGGGATGGAACCTGCGTGCTGGTACGCGAGGTACGGCCAACGGATGCCCCGGCGCTGCGGCGACTGGTGGGACGTTTGAGTGAGCAGACGGTTCATCTACGTTTTTTCGGGCCTATGAAAGAGCTATCCGAGGAGAAGTCCCGGCATTTTGCCGAGGTTGACGGCCGGGACCGGTTCGCGCTGGTTGCGCTGGATCCGGAAGACGAAGATGAGATCGTGGCGGTGGTGCGCTATGACCGGGAGAAAGGGACCGACAATGCCGAGTACGCCGCCCTCGTCGAGGATCGGATGCAGGGTCGGGGGCTCGGTATCGGGTTGACGCGGCGCTTGATCGAGGCTGCCCGCGACCGAGGCATCAAGCGCCTCTACGCCCTGGTCCTTCCAGAGAACCGGGGTATGTTGCACCTTCTGAGAAGCCTCGAACTTCCCGAGCGTGTACGGTGGGAAGACGGCCTGGAGCACGTTGACATAAACCTTCAGACCAAAGCTGCGTAGAAAACGCGGCGGACGGGATTTCCCGTCCGCCGCGCCCTTTCCCCTCGAAACTTCTTTAAGAAGCTAGGAAGCGTCCGGGTTCTCCAAGACGGCGGCAATACCCATACCACCACCGACGCACAGCGTAACCAGGGCGTACCGGCCGCCGGTCCGCTTCAACTCGTGCAGGGCCTTCACGACGAGGACCGCGCCTGTGGCGCCTATCGGGTGGCCCAGGGCAACGGCGCCGCCCAGCGGATTCATCTTCTCCTCCGGGACCCCTAACTCGCGCTCGACGGTGACAGCTACGGTCGAGAAGGCCTCGTTCGCCTCGACGAGGTCTATATCGTCTATGGAGAGACCGGCCTTCTTGAGTGCCTGCTGGGAGGACGGGATCATACCGGTCCCCATCATGGACGGGTCCACACCGGAGACCGTCGCCGAGACCAGGATACCGTCTACCGGGACGCCCAACTCTTGGGCCTTGTTCTGGCTGGTGACCAGCATCATGCCCGCGCCGTCGTTGACGCCGCTGGAGTTACCCGCGGTCGTAGTCGCGTCGTCGCTCTTCTTGAAGGCCGGCTTGAGCTTCGCCATGCCCTCCTCGGAGGCGTTCTCCCGGACATGCTCGTCGCGGGTAAACTGAATCGTCTCCTTCTTCTGCCTGACTTCGACGGGGACGATTTGGTCCTCGAAGTACCCTTCCTGGATCGCCTTGGTCGCCCGCTGGTGGCTTCTGACGGCGTAGGCGTCCGCGTCCTCGCGGCTCACGCCGTACCGCTCGGCCACGTTCTCCGCGGTGGTGCCCATGTGGTAGTTCTCGAAGACGTCCCACAGGCCGTCGTAGACCATGTGGTCCAGGATCTTGGCGTCCGGCATCCCCATCCGGTAGCCGTAGCGACCTTTGGGGAGCAGGAACGGGGCCTGATCCATGTTCTCTATGCCGCCGGCCAAAACCACGTCCGCATCGCCGAGGGCGACCTCCTGCGCCGCCGAGACTATCGCCTGGAGTCCCGAGGCGCACATCCGGTTTATCGTCATCGCCGGCGCGCCCACCGGCAGACCACTCCCCATCCCGACCTGGCGACCGGGGTTCATTCCCTGTCCAGCCTGCAAGATGTTCCCGATGATCGCTTGGTCGACCTGCTCGCCCTCTATGCCGGCCCGGGAGAGAACCTCCTTGCCAACCGTGGCCCCAAGCTCGACCGCGGGCGTATCCTTCAGCGCCCCGCCGAAAGTGCCGATCGCCGTCCTCAAGGGCGTCGAGATTACGATCTCGCCACCATTACCGTTGCCATTGCCGAAGCTCATGTTCCTCCTTCTGCCGCATTGACACTAGCCCTACTTAGAATACCCGAAAAAGAAAGGACCAAAGCACTAGCCCCGGCCCCTTCCACAAACTCTTCCAAATACTTAATCTACCCGGATTCCTTACATGTTCCTCTTCGTTCGCTCCGCGTTCATCTGATAGTAGGTGAGCATAGAGTTCATGAACTCTCTGTAGGCGTTCATAGACTCCTCGGAGAGCTGCTGGAACGCCTCCTGCTGCCTGCGCGACTGCTCCCTCAACTCTTCGGACATCTGCTGTCCGCTCTGGGCCCGGGCCTCAAGCTCGTCGATCACGGACTCGAAGAAGTTCTGCGTGAGCATCCGGCTCCGCTCCTGGGCCTCCATCGACCGATCGGAAACGGTCTGGTAGGACTCCCTGACCGCCTCGGCAAACTTCTGGGCCGCCTCGTTTATCCTCTGCGTCTGCTGATTGTCCACAGTCATCTCCTTTCCCCAGTTACTTCCGGTACCAGAATAGCATAATGTAGAGCGTCGGGCTCCTCAAATAAAACAATCCCTCCCGTTGCCGCTATCGGATGTGGCAACGAGAGGGAATTTTTTGTACGGTGTGGATTCAGGAGTGGCAAGACCCTCACTCTTGCTATTCTTTTTCGTCGTCCTTCGGCATCGGACGCCCCGTGTACATCCTGAAGAAGGTGTCCATAGTCTTCTGGTACTGCTCGAGGGACTTAGCCCAAAAATCCAAATAAGATTTGCCGGCGTCCGTGATGGAGTACATCCGGCGCGCCGGCCCACCCTTAGAGGTCTCCCAGGTGGACTCGACGATGCCGTCTTTCTCCATCTGCCGCAGCGTCCGGTAGAGCGTACCAGGGTTCATCGCCTCGAACCCGAACGTCGAGGCCCGCTCCATGAGCTCGTAGCCGTACGAGTTCCAGTCCCGCAACGACAACAGTATCACCGGTACCAGCCAGTTCCGCGGCCGGGCCTCCGCGCCCCGGGCCTCAACTCGAGCCTTAGAACCCTGAGCCTTGGGCTGGCGCCCCTCCGCGCCTTTTTCGTTTTGTTCCTCGGTCATAAACTTCTCTTCCATATCCTATGTGGATTTTACACATACGTGTGCCACTCTGTCAACCGCGCCTCTTGAACCGTTAACATTAACGTACGACATTGTAACTCCTTTCTCCATATATTGTAACACTTTGCGCTTCGGGATGGAGCTTCGAAAAGGTCGTACGTTCTCTCTGCCGGGGTATGTGGCTTATATACATAGCTTGAATGGGGTATTGCATGTGGGTAGACTGAGATTTGTCGGTAGAAATTTCGGGAAAGGGAGAAGAGGTTTATGGCCAATATAGATGGTGCGGTCGCGGTCGTTACGGGCGCGAGTCGGGGATTGGGAAGGGCGATCGCCGACGAGCTCGGACAGGGTGGGGCGAAAGTCGTAGTCAACTACTCCCGGAGCCAGGAGCCGGCGGAGGAGTTGGTAAAGCATCTCAAGGAGAGCGGCACCGAAGCGGTGGCGGTACAGGCCGATGTCTCGGATGCGGAGCAGGCTGAGAGGCTCATCAACGAGACCATCGAGCAGTTCGACCGGATAGACATCCTGGTCAACAACGCCGGCATCAACCGGGACAAGACCCTGAAGAAGCTCTCGGTAGAGGACTGGGACACGGTCGTACAGACCGACCTGAACAGCGCCTTCTACACGGTACACGCCGCGCTACCGCAAATGATGGAGCAGGGGAGCGGCAGCATCATCAACATGAGCTCCTTTGTAGGCGAAGCGGGCAACATCGGTCAGGCCAACTACGCGGCGGCCAAGGCCGGCCTGCTGGGCTTTACCAAGACGGCGGCCCAGGAGCTCGCCCGCTACGGTATAACGGTCAACGCCATCTGCCCCGGCTTTATAGAGACGGACATGGTCGCCAACATCCCCGAAGAAGCGCGGGAGAAGCTCCTCAAAACCGTTCCCCTCGGCCGCTTCGGGAAACCCGAGGAGATCGCGCGCGCCGTCCGCTACCTGGTCGAGGACGGCGACTACATAACCGGTCAATCCCTCGACATAAACGGCGGGGTCTACATAAGGACTTAAATCACAGCCGCACATCGACGCCTGGATCCCCTTCCGGTTCTCGGGAGGGGATCTTCTCATCTTACATCTACAACCCCGTAATCAGTTACACAAACGTTGCCTGTGACACTCAGATATACTTATGAAAATCAGTCTCATGCCGCAAGCATATATTTTCCTTCAGCACTTATAGGTTCTAGACATATATGTTCTAAACGTATACAATTAACCTACAGTTAACGTGAGGTGTTCCGTCTCGACAGCGGCGCGCCGAATCGCGGATAGAAAGGTGTATACGTGGGAAGACTTAGCGGACGGACAGCGGTTGTAACGGGAGCGGCCCGGGGTATTGGGGCTGCTGAGGCGATCCGTCTGGCGAAGGACGGGGCCAAAGTGGCGGTTCTGGATCTTTCGGCGGAGGCCTGTCAGGAGACGGTGGAGGCCGTAGAGCAGGTCGGTTCAGAGGCCATCGCTATTGCCTGCGACGTATCCAGTTCCCAGCAGGTTACGGCGGCCTTCGAGGAGGTCGCGAACCGCTTCGAGACGGTAGACATACTGGTAAACAACGCTGGTGTCTTGAGGGACAACCTCTCGTTCAAGATGAGTGAGGACGACTGGGACACGGTGCTCGACATACACCTGAAAGGCAGTTTCCTGTGTTCGCAGGCGGCCCAGAAGTACATGGTGGAGCAGGAGTACGGCAAGATCGTGATGACCTCTTCCATCGTTGCCCTGGGGAACAAGGGCCAGGTCAACTACTCCTCGGCGAAGGCCGGGCTCCAGGCGATGGCCCGGACGCTGGCGCTGGAGCTGGGCCGGTTCAACGTCAACGTCAACGCGGTGGCACCAGGTTGGATCGAGACGGAGATGACCAAAGAGGCCGCCGAGCGGGTCGGCATGAGCATGGAGGAGATGAAGGAGCGTTTCGCCTCCAACATCCCATTGAAGCGCTTCGGCAAGGTCGAAGACATAGCCAACGTGGTCGCCTTTCTGGTTTCCGACGAGGCTTCGTACATCAGCGGCGAGACGATATATGTCTCCGGCGGGCCGTCGAGTTCGGTGATTTAGACTTTCAGCAGATCAGCTTTTTCAGCTAGTCAGGTTTTAGAGCGGTTTTCACAACGACTGCAAAGATAGACGGTACCCGCAGTCGGAGTAAAAGCCGCGGATGTCTTCGGGGGTGATCGCGTCAAGGGCGTGGCCGGTCGCTTCCACGAGGACTTCCCTGGTTCGTGCTCCCGCCTTTCTTAGAATGCCCTTCACCTTTGAGAAGGCTTCTTCTATGGCGTTGAAGTCTGGCGAGTAAGGTGGCAGAAACCGAAGCTCGCAGCCGGCATCTTCGATGAGTTGTTTGACGCGCTTGCTCTTGTGTACGGTGAGGTTATCCATCACCACTATCTGCCCGAGCTTGAGCTTCGGGGCGAGGAAGTGTTCCACGTAGCTCTCGAATGCCTTGCCGTCCACCGCCCCCCTCCACGCTCATCGAGGGCTTCACCCCTTCTCTGAGTCGATGGCGCAAACGAGAGAGACGTTCTTGCCCCAGTTTCTCGGGGCTTTGCCGTGCGCCCGCTCCCCTCGTGGCGCTCTGGCGTAGATCGGACTCAGCCAGATGTTCGTCGAGCACTCATCCACGAAGACAAACCTCTCTGAGACGATGCTCCTTACGTACTCCCCGAAAGCGCTTCTTCTTTGCTCGTCTCTTTCGGAGGACGCCAGCGATCTTTTTTGAAAGACCACCCGAGCTTTCTCACCGCCCGGCTCATCGTCGCCACGGAGACAGATACTCCACGCTCCTTCTCAAACATCTGGCAATGCTCTTCCAAAGTGGCGGTGTCGTTCTCTTCGAGTTGCTCCCAAAGAGCCCTCTTGTGAGCGGGGCTGGCAAGGATCTTCGCTTTTCTGCCTGGAGAGAGCTTGGGGGCGATCTCACGGCCAGAAGACTTCAGCTTGATGTAGCGCGAGATGGTCGCAAGCGAGATACTCAGCAGCTCTGAGACCTCCCTCCTCGGAACACCACGTTCCACGGCGGCGAGTACCTTCAGCCTGAGGTCTTTCGAGTATGCGTTCATGGCTCAAAGCATCGCACCCTTGCAGTTACTTTGCAAACCGCTCTAGTGCAGGAAGTGGCGGTGTCCTGTAAACACCATCGCCACGCCGCGCCGGTCCGCCGCCTCGACAACCTCTTCGTCGCGCTTCGAGCCGCCGGGCTGTATCACGGCCTCTATACCGGCCTCTGCCAGCGCCTCTACCCCGTCGGCAAACGGGAAGAAGGCGTCGCTGGCGGCGACCGCGCCCCGGGCTCGTCCGCCGGCCTTATTTACCGCTATCTGCGCCGACTCTACCCGGCTCATCTGGCCCGCCCCCACGCCGACCGTCGCCCCGTCTCTCGCGAGCACGATGGCGTTGCTCTTGACGGTCTTAGCCACCCGCCAGGCAAACATCAGGTCTTGTATTTGATCTTCTGATGGACGCGTCTTCGTGACCACCTCGTAACCGGCGGCGCTCTCCATCCGGTCGGCCTCCTGCAGTAGTAGCCCGCCGGCAACGTGCTTGGCCGTGAGGTCCGTGCGGATCGGAGACGCACCTTCCAGCAGCCGTAGGTTGGGCTTTTCGGAGAAGACCTCGCGAGCCTCTTGAGTAAAGCTCGGGGCGAACAGAATCTCGGTAAAGATCTTCGAGATGCCGGCGGCGAGTTCCCCGTCCACTTCGCCGCTCAGGGCCACGATGCCCCCGAACGCGGAGGTCGGGTCGGAGTCGAAGGCTTTCTTGTAAGCTTCGTGAAGCGTGTCGGCGACGGCCGCGCCACAGGGGTTGGCGTGTTTGACGATCACCGCGCCCTGCTTGTTCGGCTCACCCTCGATCAGGTCCGCGAGCAACGTGCGGGCCGCGTCGAGGTCGTAGAGGTTGTTGAAGGAGATCTCCTTCCCCTGCAAGACCTCGACCCCGGAGAGTAGGTGCTCCGAACCTTCCTCCGCGTAGTACGCGGCCCTCTGATGCGGGTTCTCCCCGTATCGCAACGACGAGACGCGCCGGTAGTTCACCGTGCGAGTCTCGGGAAATTTTTCGTCCTCGCCAACCTGCCCGGAGAGCCAGGCGGAGATGGCGGCGTCATAAGCGGCGGTGCGTCGGAAGGCGGCGAGCGCGAGCCGTCGGCGGGTCTCCGAGGAGACCTGGCCTTCGTTCTCCAGCTCGCCCAATACGTCGTCGTAGAAATCCCTTGATGGGACGACGGTCACGATGCGGAAATTCTTGGCCGCCGCCCGGAGCATCGCCGGTCCGCCAACGTCTATCTGCTCGATAGCCTCTTTCTCGGAGGTCTCGTCCGCGACGGTCTCCTCGAACGGGTAGAGGTTTATGCAGACGAGGTCTATCGGGGCGATGTCGTGGTCTACGAGTTGGGTGACGTGGTCGGGGTCTTCGAGGTCGGCGAGGATGCCGCCGTGGATCTTGGGGTGTAGCGTCTTGACGCGTCCGCCGAGTATCTCCGGCTCCCCCGTCACCTTCGCCACCGGGACGACCGGTATCTCCTGCTCCTCCAGGGCGCGGGCGGTGCCGCCGGTGGAGAGGATCTCGAACCCCAACGCGTGCAGCCGCCGGGCGAAATCTATTAAGCCCTCTTTGTCCGACACCGAAACCAACGCGCGACGCCTCATAATCCGATCCTCCCCCAGAAGTAATCCGCGACGGCGTCCACGAGCAATCTGTGCTCTATGGGATGCAGCCGCTCCAGCAAGCTCTCTCTGGTCTCTCCCGCCCGCACCGTAACCTTCTCTTGTGCCAGGATCGGCCCGGCATCTACCTCCTCGACCATGAAATGCACCGTGACCCCGGTCTCTTTTACGCCGGCCTCCAGTGCCCGGTCCACCGCGTCCAAACCCCGAAACTCGGGCAGCAGAGACGGGTGGACGTTCAGGATCGCCGGAAACGCCCGCAGAAAAACCTGGGAGAGCACCCGCATGTATCCGGCCCCGACCACGAGCCCAACGTCGTGGGCGGAGACCCTGGCCGCAAGCTCCGCATCGTAGGATTCCCGATCCTCGAAACCCTGAGGGTCAACGTGCTCGACCGGTACCCCGGCCCGGCGCGCCCGCTCGAAAACGTAGGCGTCTTTTTTGTCTCCCCCAACTACTACTAGCTCCCGCGGGTAGGCGTCCAGCAGCGCCTGAAGGTTGCTGCCCGAACCCGAGGCCAGCACTGCGAACCGGGACCCCTCCGGCAACCGCTCAGGCAAACTTGACGCCCTCTTTCTCCACGACTTCCCCGATGCGCCATGCCTCGCAACCCGAACCGCGCATAACTCTGAGACCTTCTTCCGCGTCCTCTGCCCGCACCACGGCGCAGAGCCCGATCCCGAGGTTGAAGACCCGGCGCATCTCGTCTTCCCGGATACCGCCGAGCTTTCTAATAAAGCCGAACACCGGCGGCTCTTCCCAGGAACCCGTGTACAGCCACGCCCCGAAGCCGCCGAGCGCCCGTGACAGGTTTCCGGGAAGCCCGGCACCGGTAATGTGGGCTATGCCGTGCACCTCTACTGTGTTCCGCAACGCGGAGACCTCCGCGACGTAAGCCCGGTGCGGCTCCAGGTAGACCTCTCCGATCTTACGGTGGAAGCCCTCCGGCGTGTCGGAGTAGGAGATGCCAGCGTTCTCCAGCACCTTGCGGGCCAGGGTGTAGCCGTTGGTGTGAAGGCCGCCGGACGCCAGCCCGATCACGGCGTCGCCCGGACGCACCCCGCCGCCCGAGATGACGTCTGAACGTTCGCACGCCCCAATACAGGCGCCGACTATGTCGAGGTCTCCCTCCGCGTAGAGGCCCGGCATCTCTGCCGTCTCGCCGCCGATCAGGGCTATACCAAGAGCTCTGCAAGCCTCCGCCGCCCCACGAACGACACTCGCCACGGCTTCGGGGTCCAGGCGTCCGCTCGCCACGTAGTCCAGGAACACGAGCGGCCGGGCGCCGGTGCATAGTACGTCGTTGGCGCAGTGGTTTACGATGTCCGCGCCTAAAGAATCGTAGCTTTCCACCTCCCTCGCCACCATTACCTTCGTCCCGACACCGTCTATCGTGGACGCCAGGACAGGTTCTGCGTACCCTGATAGTGCATAGAGACCGGCGAAACTACCGGAGGACGAGAGTACCTGCGGCCCCTGGGTCGCCTCCACCGCTGACTTCATAAACGCTACCGCGCTCTCCCCGCGCTCGATGGAAACGCCGGCGGCCTCGTAGCTCGTGCCGCGTTTCTCAGGCACGTTGGCCTCTGATCGGCTCGTTTTTCTCGTAGTAGACGCAGTCGAAATATCCTACGGTGCCGCGTCCTGGCACTCTGTAGTCGTTTTTGAGGTTCGGGTCATCCCAGGAACCTTTGCCGAGGTGTATCCCTACCTCGCGCAAGGCTTCGTCATGCAATTGCCGCACTGCTTCCCTGTCGACAGCCTCGTAATGGCGGATGTGGAGCCCCTCATCCTTCAAACCTACTTGTTCACTGGCACGGCGTAGTGGTGGGTACGGTTCTCCAGGGCGTGCTTGCTGGAGATGCCGATTATCGGGTAGTCGCCGTCGAAGCAGGCGCGGCAAAGGTTGTGCTTCGGCTGGCCGGTGGCGGCGACCATGCTCTCTACGGAGAGGTAGGCGAGGGAGGTGGCCCCGATCTGGGCCCGGATCTCTTCCACCTCGTAGTTCGCGCCCACGAGTTGGTCCGGGCTATCCATGTCTATTCCGTAGTAGCAAGGTCCGGTGACCGGCGGCGAAGATACCCTGAAGTGGGCTTCCTTCGCCCCCGCCTCGAACAGAAGCTCCACCAGCTTGCGACTCGTGTTGCCCCGCACGATAGAGTCGTCTATCACCACGACACGCTTGCCCTCGATCACCGACGGCAGCGGGTTGAGCTTCAGCCGGATGCCGAGCTGGCGAATGCCGTCTGTAGGCTCGATGAACGTCCGACCCACGTAGCGGTTCTTTATGAGGCCCTCGGCATAGGGTATGCCGCTCGCCTCCGAGTACCCGACGGCGGCCATGATGCCGGAGTCCGGCACGGGGATGACCACGTCGGCGTCGGCGGGGGCTTCTCTGGCGAGCAGCTCCCCCATCCGGTGTCGGGAACCCGCGACCTCGTGCCCGTCGAATCGGGAATCCGGACGGGCGAAGTACACGTACTCGAAGACACAGAGCGCGTGGCGCGGGCTCTCGCCCTGGTAACAGTGAATCCCCTCGTCGTCTATGACTATGACCTCGCCCGGCTTCACGGTCCGCACGAACTTCGCCCCGATGATGTCCAAGCCGCAGGTCTCGCTGGAGACGACGTAGCCGCCCTCCACCTCCCCAATGCACAGCGGTCGGAAACCGTGCGGGTCGCGAAAAGCCACGAGGGCGTCCCGGCAGATCATGGCCACCGAGTAAGCCCCTTCCATCCGGCGCATCGCCGCCTGCACCGCCTCGCCGATAGACCTTCCGCGCTCCAGTTCTCTAACCACCGAAGCCGCGATAAAGGTCGTGTCCGAGGTGGAGTTGAACTCGAAGCCGCCCCCGGCCAGGTCCTTCCGGAGCTTCTCCGCGTTTACCAGGTTGCCGTTGTGGGCGACGGCGACGTTTATTTCGCCTCGTCCCTGAAACTCCGGCTGGGCGTTCTCCCAGGAAGCGGAGCCGGTGGTCGAGTACCGGACGTGCCCGAGCGCGATGTGCCCGGACTCCAACGAGGCCAGCCGCGCCCCGTCAAACACCTGCGAGACCAGACCCATATCCCGCATCGCGGTCGTCCGCTCGCCGTCGGAGATGGCGATACCCGCCGACTCCTGGCCCCGGTGCTGGAGGGCGTAGAGGCCGAAGTACGTGCGCTGGGCCAGCTCGCCTTCCAGCTCGCGGGAGTAGATGCCGTAGACGCCACATGCCTCTTTCGGCTTGCCGTCGCCCATATAATCTTCTGATACTAAGGTCCGGTTCATGATCCTCTTGCCGAACCGGCTTTGGTGGTATGTGATCTCGACTCGGTAGGCAGCCCTTCCGTCTTCAGGACGGAAACGTCGACTTTCTCACTCGCTTCATCGTAGATCTCAATAGCCAGTACGTTCCCATCTTCGTCGAAGTCAAGCACAACGCCAGGAGAGACCTCCTCGGATTCAACGTATCTCCTGTCTGTCCTGAGCGTCACATACATCGCGTCATCCTCTTTGGTATAAATTACCTTCATCTTCGGTCTCTCCTTTCCACCCGCTTCTTAAGCCCCGATCAAAATGCGCCCTCACGATCTCTTCTCCGTTAGATTCCACTACTACCTTGAGATACTTTTCTTCTTCTACCACATATCCCCAGTACGCGATGCGGCCATTTTTCTGTATCTCGCTCTCAATCGACTCATTGACAACCCTCTCGCACATGAGCAGCGTTAGCCTCGCCCTGTCCGGGAGTTCTCGCCGATATTTCGCGTAGTGTTCACTGAACCTCAAGCTCTTTTTACAAACCCGAAAATCATATCGGAAAGCAAACGGCGCGCACGACTACCCAAAGAGGTCACGTTCGTAAGCCTCTCTTAGCTCGTCCAGACCAAGGTCTATATAGTCTCCTATCCTGAACCTGTCGCCACCGGTGCGTCCTACTTCGTCGTAGGCGACCCACGACACGCCGGATGAGTCGGTCGCACCCAGTGTGTCCTGCACCGCTTCCCACCGCTCATCCGGGAAGGCGATGAGAAAACTTGCGCCAGACTCTCCGAAGAAGGATAGGTCCGCCCGCCGAGTGTACTCCAGAAAACGTTCGAGTTCGTCTTCGTCATACTCGAACCCGATCCCACCCGAGATAGCCATCTCGGCCAGCACGAAGACTTCCCCTCCGCCCGAGATGTCGTGCGCCGTGTCTATAACACCACGTTCAACCATGCTGCGGATCAAATCTGAGTACATTCTCTCGTCTGAGAGACCAGGCTTTTGGGGTCTGCCAGCTATCCCACCGTGAACCACCTCCAGATACTCTGAACCGGCAAACGATAGATCACCGGCCGCCCCGACGATCACCACCATATCCCCCTCCCGTTTGAACGCGGGGGTGGCGTGACGCTCTACATCTTTGAGAACGCCCACCATGCCAACGGTCGGCGTCGGGTAGATGGCGCCTCGCTCCGTCTCGTTGTAGAGGCTGACGTTGCCGCTCACCACCGGCGTCCCGAACACCTCGCATGCCTCGGACATCCCCTCGATGCACTCGGCGAGTTGATAGTACCCCTCCCTCTTCTCCGGACTGCCGAAGTTGAGACAGTCGGTTAGCGCCACGGGCTCGGCCCCCACGCATGAGAGGTTGCGGTACGCCTCGGCCACGGTCGCCGCCGCCCCGCCCCGCGGGTCGAGGTAGCAATGCCGGCCCCGACCGTCGGTGGTGATGGCGAAGCCGAGCTTCGTTCCTTTTATACGGATCACGGCGGCGTCGGCCCCGGGCAAGACGACCGTGTCGGTGCCGACCTGGTGATCGTACCGGCTCCAGACCGACCGCCGCGAGCAAAGGTTCGGGTGCGAGAGCATCGTGAGGAGGGTTTCGTTGTAGTCCTCCGGCTCAGGCAGTTTCTGCAAGTCCAGGTCCGAGTTTTCGACTTCTTCCAGATACACCGGACGTTCGACCTTCCGCTCGTAAGTGGGGGCATCCGCCAGGATTTCGGCGGGCACGGTGCCGACTGTTTCACCGTCCTGGAGCACGCGCAGGTCGCCGTGGTCCGCCACCCGGCCGATGACGGCCCCGACCAACTCGTAGCGTTCGGCGAGCTTCAAAACTTCCCCGGCTTTCTGCGGCTCGACGACGGCGAGCATCCGCTCCTGGGACTCGGAGATCATGACCTCCCACGGCTCCATCCCCGCTTCGCGCAGCGGAACCTTCTCCGTGTCTATCTCGATCCCGACGCCACCCTTCGCCGCCATCTCCGAAGCCGAGGAGGTGATCCCCGCCGCCCCCAGATCTTGCAGCGCCACGAGCAGACCCCGCTCCAGCAACTCCAGGCAACACTCGATGACCATCTTCTCGCAGAACGGGTCGCCGACCTGCACGTTGGACCGCTTCGACTCCGACTCGTCCGAGAGCTCGTCCGAGGCAAACGTCGCGCCGTGTATCCCGTCCCGCCCGGTCTTCGAGCCCAGCAGCACGACCAGGTTACCCTCCCCCGTCGCCCGCGCCCGGACCAGATCCTCGACCTTTATGAGCCCGACGCACATCGCATTCACCAGCGGATTCCCCGAATACGCCCGCGCAAACTCGACCTCGCCACCGACGGTCGGCACCCCGACGGCGTTCCCGTACCCTCCGATGCCGCTCACCACCTCCCGAAAGAGATAGTGGTTGCGCTCCTCGTCCAGCGGCCCGAAGCGCAGCGAGTTCATCGAGGCCACCGGCCGCGCCCCCATCGCCAGGATGTCCCGGATAATGCCGCCAACGCCCGTCGCCGCCCCCTCGTAAGGCTCGACCGCCGACGGATGGTTGTGGCTCTCCATCTTGAACGCCACCGCCCAGCCATCCCCGACCTCGACCACGCCCGCGTTCTCCCCCGGTCCCTGCAGCACCCGCTCCCCCTCGTTCGGAAACCGCCGCAGCAGCGGCCGCGAGTTCTTGTAGCCGCAATGCTCGCTCCACATTACGGATAGCAGCGACAGCTCCAGGTAGTTCGGCTCCCGACCAAGGAGCTCCAGAATGCGCTCGTACTCACCGTCCGAGAGCCCGAGCGCGGTGTAGGTCTCCTGGACGTTCAAACTCCAGCCCCTACGAGCACGGAGCGTAGTATCCTCAGCCCCTCGTCCGAGCCGAGCGCGGGGTCCGAGACGCGCTCGGGATGTGGCATGATCCCCACGACGTTCCGCCCCTCGTTGCAGACGCCCGCGATGTCGCCTATCGAACCATTCGGGTTCTCCAGGTAACGCAGCACCACCCGATCCTCGTCCTCCAACTCGGCGAGCGTCCGCCCGTCCACGAAATAGTTGCCCTCGTTGTGCGCTACCGGCAGCGTAAGCTCTTCACCGACTTCGCAGCTCGCAGTCCAGAGCGTATCGGTAGCCTCTACCCGTACCCGAACCCGGTCGCAGATGAAGCGCATATTTATGTTCTGCAACAATGCGCCAGGCAGGAGATGAGCCTCCGTGAGCACCTGGAAGCCGTTGCAGACGCCGAGAACGGGGCCGCCTTGACGGGCGAACTCTTCCAGCGGGGCCATAACCTTCGCGAAGCGGGCGATAGCTCCGGGGCGAAGGTAGTCGCCGTAGGAGAAGCCGCCGGGTACGATCACGGCGTCCACGCCTTTCAGTTCCGGGTCGGCGTGCCACAGTTCCACGGGCGTGGCGCCCAGGCGTTCGACGGCGTAGAGTGCGTCCCGGTCGCAGTTGGAGCCGGGAAAAACCGTCACCCCGATCCTCACCCGACCACCTCCCACTCATATTCCTCCACCGTAGGGTTGGCCAGCAGACGTTGACACATGCCCTCGACCTCGTCGGCGGTCTCCAGTTCCAGCTCGATCAGACGTCCGACGTGAACGGCCTGCACACCGTCGAAGCCCAGGGCCGGTAGCGCGTTCTTCACCGTCTCGCCCTGCGGGTCCAGAATACCGGCTTTCGGACGAACAAGTACGCGGACTCTCACTGCTGTGTAACCCTCCTCAACATCTCGGCGTAGGCTTCTTGCTCGCCGCCCAGGTCGCGGCGGAAGCGATCTTTGTCCAGCTTCTCGCCGGTTTCCTTGTCCCAAAAGCGGCAGGTGTCCGGGCTGATCTCATCGGCCAGCATCAGTGTACCCTCACTGTCCCGGCCGACCTCTATCTTGAAGTCCACGAGCAGTATCCCCCGCTCGTCGAAAAAGGGCCAGAGGACCTCGTTCACCCTCAGTCCCAACTCCTCACAGAACTCCAGGTCCTCGTCGGCCACCCCCAGCTCCCGGAAGTGATGCCAGTTGAGCATCGGGTCGCCGAGCGCGTCGTTCTTGTAACAGAGCTCGACGACCGGAGCCTTGAGCTTCGTGCCTTCCTCGTAACCGATAAGCCGGGCCAGAGAACCGGCGGCGACGTTCCGCACGATGACCTCGACGGGCAGCATGTCGAGCTTCTTCGTCTTTATGGTAACCGCGTCCATCTGACCGAGGAAGTGGGTCGGGATACCGTTTTTCTCCAGGTAGTTAAAGAGCGCCGCGCTGATGGCGGCGTTTGTGTGTCCCTTACCCTTCCAGGAGCCGCGCTTCTGGGCGTTGAACGCTGTCGCGTCATCTTTATAGCAGTGGAGCAGAACGTTTTCTTCGTCGGTAGTAAAGACCTTTTTGGCTTTGCCTTCGTAGAGTAGTTCCTCAGCCATCTTCCAGCCTTTCTCTCAGCGCCCCTACCCGGTCGAACACTACGTCCAGGTTGCGGAGCGCGTAAGATGGGTTGAAGAGATCTCCCAGATCCGGGCCCAGACGCTCCCGAACCTCCTCGTTCTCCTCCAGGAGTTCCCGGAAGCCGCCTCCCCCCTGCCAGGCCTGCATTGCCGCGCCTTGAACCACCGCGTAAGCGTCGTCGCGGGACATGCCGGACTCGACGAGGGCGAGCAGGACGCGCCCGGAGAAGACGATGCCGCCACCCAGGTTCATGTTCGCGAGCATCCGGTCGCGGTCTACGTCCAGGCCGCGCAGGACGCGGGCGGTTGTGCGGAGCATGTAGAACGTGAGGATCGTTGAGTCTGGGAGTACGACCCGTTCGGCGGACGAGTGGGATATGTCCCGCTCCTGCCAGAGGGCGTTGTCCTCAAAACCGACGATAGCGTTGGCCCGGAGGATGCGGGCCATCCCGCACAGGCGCTCGGTCAGGATGGGGTTGCGCTTGTGGGGCATCGCGGAGGAGCCTTTCTGGCCCCGGCCGAACGGTTCGGCCAGCTCCCGGATCTCGGTGCGCTGCGCGCCCCTTATCTCCAGAGCTATCTTCTCCAGCGTCGAACCCAGTATCGCCAGAGTCGAGAGCACCTCGGCGTGCCGGTCGCGCTGCACGACCTGGGTAGAAGCCGGCGACGCAGACAACCCTAGTTGCTCGCAGGTAAGCGCTTCGACCTTCGGGTCCACATTCGCGTAGGTGCCGACGGCACCGGAGATCTTGCCGACGGCGGCGACCTCTCTGGCGTGCGAGAGCCGATCCAGGTTCCGCTCCATCTCGAACGCCCACACCGCCAGCTTGTGCCCGAGCGTCGTCGGCTCCGCGTGTACGCCGTGCGTCCGACCGACCATCACCGTCTCGTGGTGCTCCAGAGAGAGGTCCGCGAGCAGGGCGGTAAGCTCGCGGGCCTCGCCGGTTATGAGGTCCAGGGCGTCCCGAAGCTGGAGTGCTCCGGCAGTGTCCAGCACGTCGGAGGAGGTAAGGCCGAAGTGGAAGTGGCGGGCCACGTCTCCCGCGTGCTCGGCGACGGTGGAGACGAAGGCTATTACGTCGTGGTTCGTCTCAGCCTCTATCTCCTGGATACGCTCCACGGTGAAATCCGCCTTCTCGGCCAGTTCCTCAACCTCGTCCGTGGGAACCTCACCGAGGTCGGCCCGTGCGCGGCAGACGGCCAGCTCGACCCGTAGCCAGGAGCGGTACTTCGCTTCCTCGGACCAGATGGCCCCGATCTCGGGTAGTGTGTAGCGCTCTATCACAGGTCTTCGAGCTCCATTGCTTCCTGGGCTATGTCGGTCCGGTATTGCATGCCGGGGAAGTGGATCCGCTCTACGGCAGCGTAGGCGCGGGCGCGGGCCTCGATCACGTTCGAACCTTTCCCGACTACGTTCAGGACCCGTCCGCCGGCGGTGTAGAACTCTCCGTCTCGCTCCTCTGTAGCCGCGTGGTAAATAAAGACGTCGGTCGGGATCGCATCGAGACCCTGTATCTTGTCTCCCGACGAGGAGGTCTCCGGGTATCCTTCCGAGGCGAGCACTACACAAACGGCTTTGTCGGCGGACCAGGAGATCTCACGTCCCGACAGATTCTCGCTGTTCGTCGCGAGCATCAGTTCCAGAAGGTCGGTTTCCATTCTCGGAAGGAGCACCTGGGTCTCCGGGTCTCCGAAGCGGCAGTTGAACTCCAGGGCCTTCGGTCCCTCTTCGGTCACCATCACGCCGGCGAAGAGCACGCCGGTGTAGGTCGCCCCGATCAGGGCGAGGTGCTGGATCGTGGGACGGATGATCTCTTCCAGTACCGTCGCGTATGTCGCAGGCTCCATCCACATGACCGGCGAGTATGCTCCCATTCCGCCGGTGTTGGGTCCTTCGTCGTCGTCGTAGATGCGCTTGTAGTCCTGGGCCGGCAGGAAAGGCAACATCTCTTGCCCGTCGGTCATCACGAAGATGGAAGCCTCCCGCCCTACGAGGCACTCTTCGATGATGATTCGCTGCCCCGCCGACCCGAACCTGCCGCCAAAAGCCTCCCGCACGGCCTCTTCGGCCTCCTCCCGGGACCCGGCGACCGTTACGCCCTTGCCGGCGGCGACCCCGTCGGCCTTGACCACGATGGGGTACTCGTCCTGCGACCTCAGGTAGGCCAGCGCGTCGGCCTGCCGGTCGAAGACCTCGAAGTCCGCCGTCGGGACCCCGGCGTGGCGCATGACCTCCTTGGCGAAGACCTTGGAACCCTCGATCCGGGCGGCGTCCCGCGAGGGGCCGAAGACCTTCAGCCCCGCCTCCCAGAAACACTCGGCGATACCCCCGATCAGGGGGTCCTCCGGACCGACTACCGTGAGGTCTATCTCGTTCTCCGAGGCTAAGTTCCGGAGGGCCACTATGTCGCTGGCGGGTATGTCTACCGTCTGCGCGACCCGCGCTATACCGGGGTTGCCGGGGGCAACGAAGATCTCCGGTTCCAGACGGCTGCCCGCCAGCGTCTCGGCCAGCGCGTGCTCCCGTCCCCCGCTCCCGACGACCAGGACCCTCACGCTTTCAAGCCCCGATCCTCTCTACGATGGCCTGGTCCCGCTCGGGGCCGACGCTGATCATGCACAAAGGAGCCCCGACCTCCGCCTCTACGAACTCCACGAAGTCTCTCGCGGCCTCCGGCAGGTCGCCCCGCATCCTGGCTCCCGTGATATCCACTCCCCATCCGGGGAGACTCTTGTAGACCGGCTCGGCGTGATGCAACTCCGTCTGGTGCATCGGATAGCCTTCCACCCGCCGGCCCTCTACCTCATATCCGACACAGATCTTTATCTCTTCCACCGCCGAGAGCACATCGAGCAACGTTATCGCCAGGTGGGTGATCCCGTTCAGAGAAGCCGTGTACTTTATGGCCGGCAGGTCCAGCCAGCCCACCCTCCGCGCCCGGCCTGTAGTGGTGCCATACTCGTTCCCGGCGTCCCGTATGGTGTCCGCCACCCCATCGAATATCTCCGTGGGGAACGGCCCGTCCCCTACCCTCGTGGTGTAGGCCTTCGTCACCCCGACCACGTGCTCCAACCTCTTCGGCGGAATGCCGGCTCCCACGCTCACTCCCCCCACAGAAGGGTTGGAAGAGGTCACGAAAGGATACGTGCCGAAGTCGTTGTCCAGCAACGTGGCCTGCGCCCCCTCCACCAGTACCTGGCCACCCTCCTCCATCGCCTCCCGAAGCAACGCCCCGGTATCCGAGACCATTGGCTCCAGAAGCTCCCTGAAGGAGAGCAGGTATTCCGCCAGGCCCTCCGTCGCGAACGGCTCCTCGTCGTAGACGTTCTCGAAGATGGCGTTCTTCTCTCTCAGGGCAGCTTCCAGCTTGGTACGGAGTATCTTCTCGTCGAAGATGTCCTGGACCCGGATGCCCACCCTGGCGACCTTGTCCTCGTAAGTAGGTCCTATGCCACGGTTGGTGGTGCCGATCTTGGCCTTGCCCAGAGCCTTCTCCCGGTGGGAGTCGAGCCGGATGTGGTACGGCATGATGAGGTGTGAGCGGCCGTCGACCTTGAGCCGGCCCTTCACGTCGAGCCCCCGCGCCTCCAGCGCGCGAACCTCTTCAGCGAGGACCTCCGGGTCCACCACGACCCCGTTTCCTATCGTGCAGATCACCCGCTCCCGGACTATACCCGAAGGGATGAGGTGCATTTTGAACTCTTCCTTACCGACCCGGACGGTGTGCCCGGCGTTGTTGCCGCCGGAATAACGGGCCACGTACTGGGCGTCTTTGGCCAGGGCGTCACAGACCCTTCCTTTGCCCTCGTCTCCCCACGCGAGTCCCAGCACTACTGTGGCGCTCATGCGTTTACCTCCGCGTTGGCCGCGATTCCACGCGGATTTTCACTGCGATTCGGGTAATCGAGTAGGCCGAGCCGGGGTCCGGTACCCTCCGTGCCGTTGGGGCCGCATCGCTCTGCCACTACCGCAATGTAACACATAGGTAAATTCATTTGAATCAGCCCGGCCAAATCGGCCTTACCAAACCAGCTTTTCCCGAAACTACTCGAAGAGCACTACCGGCTCGCCGTAGTAGCGGACCCGGTTCTGACTCCACCGCTCCTCGACGAGCATCCGAAGCTCGGCGTTGCGCTCTTTCAACACCCCGTTCTCCAGCTTATCCAGCGGAAAGCGAACGCCGAGCACCCGTTCTCGCGCCCGAAAGCGGGTTATCCCGGCCGGCAACACTGCTCCGGAGCCCACTACCTCGACCAACTCCTCCGGCTTAAAAGTCCGGTAGCGAATGATCACCTCATCCTCGGCAAGTTCCACGGTAGCGTCCGGGTCTACCCGATGCACTACGCCCCCCTCTGGGTAGAGCTTCTGCAAGCCCCAGAGGCCCTCAACCTCTTCCGCAAGACCCGGCTCCCTGACCCCTACGAAAACGCGTTCTCCGTCGGCGAACTCGATCTCGGCCACCCAGGAGTCAGCGGCTGAACCCGAAAACTCCGCGTTTTCGACCTCGTAGAGCTTCAACCGTTCGGGAATCTTCAACAAATGCCCCCAGCTCTCCGCTTTTTTGGGAGGTTCGACCTCCTGGGCGAGAATAAACTTACACCCGAGGTCCTTTAGCGCCTGGACGCGGTGGGCGCCGTCGAGCACCAGGTAGTCGTCTCCCTGAGGAGAGATGATGACGGGATGGCGTTGGACGCCTTCGTCACGGATGCGCTCCGCCAGGAGCGCCAGCCGGTTACCATCGTGTGCCTCGTGCAGGATCAGACGGTCGAGGGGCGCGACGCACAGGTCGTTTAGCGAGGGGATCAATCAGGTAGGCCAGTTCGGAGGACGCTGGAAGCTTTCTATCCGGCGTAGCTTAGGGGTCCCCTCCGCGGCGACCCCAGATAAAGTCCAACAGGACGAAGCCTCCGAAAAAGAAGACCGCGATCAGGATCATAAAGCCCATGATGCTTATTAGCAGGTGTAGTGTGTCCAACGTTCCGCGACCTTTCTCAAAATTCTCGAAACCTGGTCTTACCGTGAAAGTCGGGACGGCCGGATTTGAACCGGCGACCACTCGGCCCCCAGCCGAGTGCGCTACCAGACTGCGCCACGTCCCGACGTACCGCTTGCCCTGGGATAATACCAGACGCGCGGCATGCTATCATCGTGCCGGCGTGGCACGGGCGGCATCGTACATCAGGACCGATACGGAGGGCGAGCTTCCCTCCCTCGAAGAGCAACGCTCCGCCATAGAATCTTACGCCGCCGAACACGGCCACGACCTGGTGGACGCGTACGAAGACCTCGACGCGCCGGGCGTGCTCCTCTACCACCGGCCGGGCATAAAAGAAGCCATAAACAACATCAAGGAAGAGGAGGACTGGGAGGTCCTGATCCTGGCCCACCCCCGCGCCATCTCCGATACGGAGTCGGCCCGGCACGAGTTGGTCCATAAGTTCTCTTTGTACAACAACCGCCTGGAGTGTCCTCTCAAGCCCTGGGATGAGTTTCTCTCGGAGATGAAAGCTTACCGTCGGGAGATGAGCCGGCGATGAGCGCTGATGCGGCCTTTCTCGCGGCGTCGGCGCGCCATTTTGTCGAAACCGTATTTTTTCCGGTAATATAGGGCAATGAGCTTTGTCTTGCCCCTTCTGGGAACGGTGTTGCTGCTGGTTTTCCTCGCCGGGATAGGCCTCGGCGTGTACATGGCGACAAACCCCAACACGCTTCAGGTAGGTTGGCTCTTCGCCCTCTGGTGGGTGCCGGGGGCCGCCGGTGCCGCCGGCGTGCTGATGCGTGACCTGGTTACCTTCACGGTGGGCGCGGTGTGCTTTCTGGTGGCGGGCCTGGTGTTCTTACTCAAAGGCTTGAGCCTGAGAAGGGCCCACTCAAAGCGTGGTGGCGGAAGCCATAAGACTGCATCCTAGCAAAAGGAGATGAAGCAGTGGCGCTAATCCGCACGATACTCGCCTTTATAATACTGGTGATCCTCTTCCACATAGGCGTCGTCTACGCGGGCGTGGAGCCGAACACCAACAGCATTACCGAAGTCATCTACAGTCTCGGGACCCTTCTGGAATCTCCGGCGCAAGCCCTGCTGAACGTCCTCCCACTCAGCGAGGAGCAGCGGAGTGTGGCGAACGCCAACAACTTCTACGCGGTCGCCATTACCGCCGTTGCGGGCTACTTTATCCTCTACCTGTTGCTCGGCCTCGGGAGGCGCCGCTAACGGCTCAGGCGTCGTAGCGTCGCATAAACCTGCAGTCTATGGCGTGCTTCAGGCTCATCGCCAGCCGGCCGCGCCAGGAGAAAGCCCCGTAGACGGCGAGCCCGGTTCCGTCTCCCAGGTTCAGGACGTAGAGGTAGCGCTTCTGAGGCTTGTATCTCTTCAGAGGATGCCCGTCCAGCGCCGCGAGCAGGTTGCGGAAGAGAACTGGCCCCTGCCGGACGCCGAAGACCCCCAGACGGGGCAACACTTCGCCCCGAAAAGAGATCGAATCTCCTCCACCAAATACTCTGGGGTCGCTGAGGCTCTGCAAGTAGTGGTTTACCCACAACCCTCCATCTTCGCCGGTCAACAGAGGGGTTCCGTGCTCCAGGGACCTGGGCACTATGCCGACGGCCGCCACGATCAGGTCCGCCTCGATCTTGCGTCCCGTTCCCGTCTCGGCCACGTCGTTCGCATACGAAACTATGGGGGATTTCGTGAGGATTTCTACGCCACGCTTCTGGAGGTAAGTGGTGATCTCTCGCCGGGCCTTCTCCGGGGAGGAGCCCAACAACGCCGGACCGGCCTCCGCGATTGTGACCCGGCCCCCGAGATGCTTCCGGTCCATGAGGTTGGCGGCGTTGGCGGCGACCTCGCAACCCGCCGCCCCTCCTCCAATTACCAGCACCCTCGGGCCGCCGGCTCCTTTGTGGTTCAGTATGCGGTCCCGAATCTCCACGGTATTCTCGACCGGCTTTACCGGTACCACGCCGCTTCCGTCCGTCCCGATGGAACCGGCTACTTCGCTGCCGATGCAGAGAGAGGCGTAGTCGTAAGGGATTCGCTCCCCGTCCTCCAGCAGGAACTCGTGATCTTCGGTCGAAATCCCGGTTACCCGGCCCTCTATGAACCGCCCCCCTCCGCGCTCGACGAGGCGGCGGACGTCTATACGGTCCTGTTCCGGGGTGTAAGTGCCGGAGATCACACCCGTCGCCATACCGGAGTAGTACAGGTACGGCGACGGATTGACCAGCACGGCCTCGCAGCCGCGTCCGGTGAACTCCGCGGTGTGGAGTAGGGAGTGCAGGTGGGCGTGACCGCCGCCGACCAAGACTAGCCTGGATCCATTGCCACCATAAGACATAACCGATGTATATCAGAATTGTGCGGGGGTTCGCGGTCACGACATTGACGGCGTGAACAATGGATTATACTTATCCGCTAATGTACCCATCCGAGGAGGAGTCGAGAAAGGTCATCATGATGTATGAAAGTTTCAAAAAAGCCTGTCAGGACGGGTTTTACCCCTGGAAGTTCGGAAGGTGCAATGATCAGGTTTAAAGAGGTCAGCAAGACCTACGCCGGCTCCGAGGAGCGGGTGGTCCAGGATCTCTCCTTCGAAATCCCCGAAGGGGAGATCTGTGTGTTGGTGGGGCCCTCCGGCTGCGGCAAGACCACCACGATGCGGATGGTCAACCGCCTGGTGGAGATCTCTTCGGGAGACATCCTGATCGAGGGGGAGTCCGTAAACAAGAAGAGCGCCACCGAGCTGCGGCGCAAGATCGGCTACGCCATTCAGGGCATCGGCCTCTTCCCCCACCGCACCATATCCGACAATGTCGCTACCGTCCCGCGGCTCCTCGACTGGGACAAAAACCGGACGCGTGAGCGGGTGGACGAGCTGCTAGAGCTCGTCGGTCTCACCCCGGACGACTACCGGGATCGTTACCCGGCGGAGCTCTCCGGCGGCCAGCAGCAGCGCGTCGGGGTGGCCCGGGCGATGGCGGCCGACCCCCCGATCATGCTCATGGACGAGCCGTTCGGGGCTGTGGATCCCATCACCCGTACCCGCCTCCAGGACGAGTTCCTGAGCATCCAGGAAGGCATCAAGAAGACCATCGTCTTCGTCACACATGACATAGACGAAGCCATAAAGATGGGCGACCGGATCGCCATCCTCCGGCAAGGCGGCATCCTGGCCCAGTACGACACGCCGGCCAAGATCCTCTCGGAGCCAGCCTCGGAGTTCGTGTCGTCGTTCGTCGGGACCGACCGGGTCCTCAAAAACCTCTCGCTCACGCGGGTCGGGGAAGTGGAACTGGAGCCGTACGAAGACGATGGCAAAAACCTGCCCCGGATCAGCGAGAAGCTCTCTTTGAGGGACGCACTCTCGGAGCTGATCGGCTCCGACGCCGAAAGAGGGGTGGTGTACTCCGAAGAGGGCTCAAATGGGAACGGCAACCGCGGCACGATAACGCTCGACAGCATCCGGGAGTTGAGCCGGAGTGGCAGCAATGGATAACGAATTCTCCATCGAGGAGGAGAGCCAGCCGTTTATAGACTGGGGTTGGATCCTGAGCCACCTCACAGGCCAGGACGGGATACTGATTTTGCTCTGGCAGCATCTGGTTCTCTCTCTCGTGCCCGTGGCGATAGCGCTGGCGATCTCACTGCCCATCGGCATCCTCGTCCACAGAAAACGCTGGCTCTACCCCCCGGCGACCGCCATAACCGGCGTCCTGTACACGATACCGAGCCTGGCGTTCTTCGTTATGCTCATCCCCATAATGGGCGTCGGGCGTCCGCCGGTACTCGTGGCCCTCACCGCATACTCGCTCCTCATCCTGATCCGGAACGTCGTCACGGGCCTCGACTCGGTCCCCGACGACACAAAGGACGCCGCCCGCGGCATGGGTCTTACAGAGCGACAAATACTCCTGGGAGTGGAGCTTCCGCTTGCTCTGCCCGTGATAGTGGCCGGCATCCGCATCGCCACCGTTACGGTCATCGGCATCGCGAGCATCGCGGACTTCATAGGCGCCGGAGGTCTTGGGGACCTGATCTTCGAGGGCATAGGCCGGCAGTTCGCCACCCCCATAATCGTCGGGGGCGTGCTGGTCGCGCTCATAGCGATCTCCGCCGACGTCGGGCTCTACCGGGTCGAGGGGTGGCTGAGACCCTGGGCCCGGCGCGACGGGGGGGCTGCCTGAGATGTTCGCGGACTTTTTAGAGCAACTCCAGCGTCCCGACTGGTCGGCGGCCGTCTACCGGCACATCGAGCTCTCGGCGTTAGCAGTGGTGGTGGGGATACTGATCTCCATCCCGCTCGCCGTCGCTGTCAGCCGTTCGCCGCGGATAGCACTCGCCACGATAAATTTCACCAACCTCGGGCGCGGCATCCCGGACATCGCCCTCCTGGCCTTTTTCCTGATATTCCTGGGCATCGGATTCTGGACGGCCGAGGTGGCGCTGATACTGCTCTCCATACCTCCTATCCTCATAAACACCGTAACCGGGCTGAACCAGGTGGACGAGCGGGTCATAGACTCTGCCCGCGGCATGGGCCTCTCGGGGCGCCAGATCCTCACCGGCGTCCGGCTCCCGCTCGCCGCGCCCATCATCTTCGCCGGCATCCGCACCTCGGCGGTCCAGGTGGTGGCGGGCGCGACGCTCGCCACGTTCGTCGGCGGCGGCGGCCTCGGCAACTTCATCGTTGAGGGTTTTGCGGGCTTCAACTACGCAACCATGTTCGCCGGGGCGATACCGGTGGCGATACTGGCGATAATGACCGAGCTTCTCTTCGGAGGGCTCGAAAGAATATCCACCCCCAAAGGGCTTCGGATAGCGAAAAAGAAAGGAAGGCAGTAAAACATGAAGCATAGAGCAATGATCCGGGCGGTACTGGCGGCGCTGCTGGCGTTTACGCTAACGGCGCTGGTGGCCTGCGGCGGCGGAGGCGGCTCCGGCAGCGGCGAGAGCGAAGGCCAGATCACGATCGGCTCCAAGAACTTCACCGAGCAGATAATCCTCGGTGAACTCTACTCCCAAAAGCTAGAATATGAGGGCTACGACGTCAACAAGAGGCTCGACCTCGGAAACGTCACCGTCCTCGACAGAGCCCTCCAGTCCGGCGAGATAGACATGTACCCCGAGTACACCGGCACAGCGCTCGTAACGGCGCTGGGCTACGAGGGTGAGCAATTCAGCACGCCGGACGAAACATATCAGAAGACTAAGGAACTCTACGAGGCCCGGACCCCCGCGGCCACGATGCTCGAGCAGGCCAGCTTCAACAACACCTACGGCATAGCCGTGCGCCGGGACGTCGCTGACGAGTATGGCCTGGAGACGCTGGCCGACCTCGCGGAAGCATCACCGAACCTCATCCTCGCGTCCTTCTCCGAGTTCCAGCAGCGGGAGGACGGCTTCCCGAACATTCAGGAAGCCTACCCGAGCACCGACTTCCAGGAGGTCAAGGTGGTCAACGACCTCGGTCTGCGCTACCAGGCGCTCCGTCAGGGAGATGCGGACGTGGCGATAGGGTTCACCACCGACGGCCAGCTCCGCTCCGACGACCTGGTGGTGGTAGAGGACGAGAAGAACATCTGGCCCTTCTACCATCCCGCCCCGGTTATCAATCAGGAGTACCTGAGCAACAATGAGGGTGTCCGGGAGCCCATAAACGCCGTCACCGAGTCCCTGGACCTCGAGACCATGCAGACCCTGAACGGCCGGGTAGACCTGGACAACGAGGACCCGGCGGCAGTCGCCGAGGAGCACCTCAGGGAGGCGGGCCTGATAGAGTAGCGACCGTGATCGCGAAAGTGCGCATAAGGCCCGAGGTGCTCACCGAGCACCGGTTCCGGATCGAGATGTATGGCCTCGAAGACGAGGACATCGAGAACACGATCCGGATGAAGGGCTGGGCCTGGGTCCGGGCGCGCCAGTGCTGGGCCTACGCCGGCGAGCCGGACTTTATCTACCGCCAGATCCGGGAGGTCATCATCGGCCTCCCGGACATCTACTTCATCGAAGACGACCTCGAAGAGAGCGTAAAGACCGTCGAGATGAAGGCCCGCTCCGACGAAGAGCGCGAGGAGGGCCGGGAGCTACTCCGGCAGGCTTTCGACAAGACCAGCCAACCCGAGGGCAAAGAGTTTATCGGGAACTAGAGAGCTCCTTCTGCTAAGAGAAATCTTCCGGCCGTCCCGAGAGAAACGGCAGCTCGTCGTAGCGGACGTAGCGGTCGAAGGCTGGATAAAATCGGCTGCTTTTGGCCGCTTCTCGGGAGAAGCTCGCCAGAGGTTCCTCGCCCTCCTTGCCCTTGCCGGGTTGTTTTAGCGTGATCGTGACGCTCTCTTCGTCTATCTCGATCACGTTGTAAGAGGGCGGCATTACGCCCCGCACCCGGTAGGTCGAGGCGGTACCGGAGTGGACGATTCTTACCCCCGAGATGCTCCACACGTAGGGTACGTGCCGGTGCCCGGAGAGGACCATGTCTACCTCTAGCTCCCGCAGGATCGCCATGACGTCTCCGGCGTCGCGCAGGTTGTTCACGTCGCGACCGGTGCCAGGCACGGCCAGGATGTGATGGTGGACGATCAGGATCTTCGGCCCCCGGTCCCAGTCCCGGAACTCCGACGCGAGCCAGGCGTAGTGCTCCCGGCCCACCTCCCCCTCATGCAGATCGGGTTTCGTGGAGTCCAGTGCTACCACCTTCGCTTCGCCTTCCGATGCCGGCACAGTTACGGCCCGCTCCCGGGCGCCGAAAAACTCCTCGAAGTGCCAGTAGCCAACGCTGTGGGCGTCGTGGTTGCCCATCACAACGACGACGTTCGGGCATTCGAGCCGGTCGAGGTACGATTTCGCCTCCTCGAACTCCCACCGGAGCCCCTCCATCGTTAGATCCCCCGCAATGGCTACAAGGTCCGGCTGCATTTCGTTCGTCTCCTCGATGGCCGCCGAGAGCAAGTCCGCGTCAAAGAGCCCCGATCCCACGTGAATGTCCGACATCTGCACTATCCGCACGCCCGCGCTCCTCTCTAAAACTTCAACGTGTTTACATTATGCCTGTTTCCGGCCTTTTTCGGGGAACGGAGTCCAGAAAAATAGAGGCTCGCGCTAGAGCGGCAACTCGTCGTAGCTAACGTACCGGTCATAGTCCATGTAGAGCTCGGTGCTCCGCCCCGGTATGCGGGAGAAGCTGGCGAGCGCCTGGTCGTGCTCGCCCCTGGAATCTTTGAGCGTCACCTGGATACTCTCCGGGCCGATCTCTATGAGGTTGTATGAGGCTCCTATTGTTCCGCGGATCCTCTCGGTCGAGGCGGTACCGGAGTGGACGATTCTTACCCCCGAGATGCTCCACACGTAGGGTACGTGCCGGTGCCTGGAGAGGACGAGATCCACCTCGACTTCCCGCAGGATCGCCATCACGTCCTCCCGCGTCGCGCAGGTTGTTCACGTCGCGACCGGTGCCGGGTACGGCCAGCAGATGGTGGTGGCTCAGGAGGATCTTGGGTCCCTGATCCCAGTCTCGGAACTCGGAGTCCAGCCAAGCGTAGTATTCACGGCTTACCTCGCCCTCGTCCAGGTCCGGTTTGGTCGAGTCCAGGGCCACCACTTTCGCCTCGCCTTCGGGAGTAGTAACCGTGGTCGAGCTGCTGCGGGAGCCGAAGAGTTCCTCGAAGTACCGGTAGCCG
>JALYGE010000067.1 GCA_030777225.1 Actinomycetota bacterium | reverse complement strand
TGGACACCGGGACCCACGAGTCGCTCCAGCAGGCGACCAACTTTATCGAGGCGATAGAGCAGCGGCAGGGCCTAAAGGTTTGCTGTCCCGAGGAGATCTCCTACCGCATGGGCTACATAGACGCCGGGCAGGTGGAGCGGCTGGCCGACCCGATGAAGAAGAGCGGCTACGGACAGTACCTGTTGGAGGTCATAGAGGAAGAACGGAGCCGCCTGTGGAAGTGATCGAGACCCGCCTGCCCGGCGTGCTCGAGATCTCCCCGAAGGTCTTCGGCGACGAACGCGGCTTCTTTATGGAGACCTGGAACGAGGCCCGCTACAGGGAGGCGGGAGTTCCATTCAACTTCGTCCAGGACAACCTCTCCTTCTCGCAAAAGAATGTGCTGCGGGGCCTGCACTTCCAGAACCCGGACCAGCAGGGCAAGCTCGTCTACGTATTGCAGGGCGAGGTCTTCGACGTGGCGGTGGATATCCGGACCGGGTCCCCGACCTTCGGCGAGTGGACCGGCACCACCCTCTCGTCGGAGAACAAGCGCCAGTTCTATATACCGGAGGGCTTCGCCCACGGCTTTATCGTCACGAGCGACGCGTCGCTCTTCGCCTACAAGTGCACCGCCCCCTACAACGGGCGGGCCGAGGGCGGTGTGCTTTGGAACGATCCGGAGATCGGGATAGAGTGGCCCGTCGAGGAGCCCACCCTCTCGGAGAAGGACCGGAACGCGCCACCGCTCTCCGAGATGCCCGAAGAACGTCTTCCGCGCTACGAAGGGTAGTGGCGGACCCGGTGGAACGGTAGCGCGGGGAGAGCAGGCTTTGAGAGATATCGGGAGGAAGTTGCCTTCTGGCGAGGAGCCGTGGGCCATCCTCTACGGCCTGGAGAAGCGGGTGCAACTCCATGCCGGGAGGTATCCCGCCGTCTTCTATCCTCTCTACCGGCTGGCGCGGAAGAACCCCGCGCAGGCCGTGACCCCGGAGACACAGCTCGTCATAGAAGGGTTTCCGCGTTCGGCCAACACGTTCGCCGTCCTGGCCTTCCGGCAGGCGCAGCGGGGGAAGGTGCACGTCGCCCACAACCTCCACGTCCCGGCGCAGGTGATCCGGGCCTCTCGCTGGCAGATACCGGCTCTGGTCCTCATACGAGATCCGAAAGACGCCGTGCTCTCGTTCGTCGTGCGCGACCGGATCTCCGTGGACCAGGCGCTGAAGCACTACGTCTCCTTCTACGAGACCGTCGCGGAGTACCGGGACGACTTTGTTCTGGGAACCTTTGAGGAGGTAACCGGCGACTACGGGACAGTCATCCGGCACATAAACGACAGGTTCGGGACCGGCTACTTGCCCTTCCGACACAACGAGCGGAGCGTCGGAAGGGTCTTCGCCCGGATGGAGAGGCGTTACCGGAAGCGACACGCCGAACAGTCCGTGGAGGCCAGGATCTCCCGTCCCTCCCCGGACCGGGAGAAGATGAAGCGCGAGGTAAGCTACGAGCTCGACGACCCGCGGCGGGGGCGCCTGGTCTCCGCCGCCCACGCCGTATACGAGCGCCTCACCGGCCCGGAGGCCTGACAGCGATGTGCGTTAGTATTGAGCCCTCGGTTCGGTTGAGGGCTTATCTCTTCGCCCTGAGCGGGCCTATATTCCTACGGTCCCCACCGCCAACCATCTTCAACGGGCGGGCTCAACCTTTACGAATATCGCTGTGAGAACCTACTTCATCGGCGCCGCGACGAGCCTGACGGCGCGAGCCTGACGGCGGCCCGCACGCAGAGTCCCAGGAACATCAGGGCGCTGTAGAGATTCAACGGACCGTGGGGGCCGTGCTTGCGGTGGTAGAGAAAGGCGCTTTTGTGCAACATCCAGATGGCCCGGGGCTTGCTGCGGCTGCTCGCGCCGGTCAGGTGCAGGACCTCGACCTGCGGCAGGTAGCAGACGGGCCGGCCCGCCTCGCGGGAGCGGCGGCAGAGGTCTGCGTCTTCGAAGTACATAAAGAACCGCTCGTCCAGGCCGCCG
>JALYGE010000066.1 GCA_030777225.1 Actinomycetota bacterium | reverse complement strand
CCTGCTGCGGGTGTTCTCATAGACGACATCTACGGATATGAGGGGCTGGAAGAGCTTACGGGAAGCGGAGTCTGGATCTCCCGCGCCTTCGAGGTGGCGAAGAGCCGTCCCGTCGAGTTCGTCGGGGGACCGAACCCCGCCGCCACGCTCAGGACCTGGCCCGAGGAGCACGTGGTCAAGGTCAACCTGTACATGCACCCGGGTGACGACGAGGAAATCAAGGAGCTTCAGGAGCAGAAGATTCTTCAACTCTACGACGCCTGCATCAAGAACGAGCGGCGGCTGCTCCTGGAGGTCCAACCAACCCAGGGCACGAGCTACGACGAGAACAGCATGGTCGAGTTGCTAGAACGGTTCTATGAGGTCGGGGTGCGCGCCGACTGGTGGAAGTTGCCGCCGAACCGGGACCCTGAGGTGTGGAAGAGGATCGGAGACGTGGTGCGCGAGCACGACCCCTACTGTGCTGGGGTCTTGATCCTCGGCCAGGCGCTCGAAGAAGAAGCGCTCGGCGAGTTGTTCGCCGCCGCGGCCTCCGAACCGCTGTGCAACGGGTTCGCGATAGGACGCTCGATCTACGGCGGCCACGCGCGGCGCTGGCTGGCCGGCGAGATAGGTGACGAAGAGCTCATATCCTCCGTGGCCGAGGGATACGGGCGCATGAACGCACTGTGGGAAAAAAGGACGGAGAGCCGGACCAGGGAAGACGCCACGGGATGACCCGTTTCGACGGACATCACGGTACCTCGCACGTCACCGACGCTCCCGCCGTCACGGAATGGGGAGATGAGACAGTGATCGACGAGACCGTGCGCGCCGGGTTGGTCGACCTGGGAAGGATGGGCCGCGTTCACGCTGCGGACCTGGCCGGGCGTATCCCCGGAGCCAAGCTGGTACGAATGGTGGACGCCGACGAGGACGCGTCCCGCGCCGCCGACCGTTCCTACCGGGAAGGGAGAGCCGTCCGGCTGAAGAGGGAGACCCGTGACGGCGAAGTCTTCTATGAGGAGGCTGACTGACCTTATGACGAGACTATTGGTCACTCAGCAGGCCATCGAAGCGGCGGCGGAGTTGAGAAAGCAAGCATGAGAATTGGTTTGATCGGTGCCGGTCGTATCGGCCGCATCCACGCGGAGACGCTGTCTGCGAACCCGGACGTAGAGCCACTGATTATCGCCGACTATGATGCCGGGCTCGCTGGTAAGCTCGCTGCTCGCTCCGGCGCCGAAGCGGTAGAGTCTATCGACAAGCTCTTCGGTCGGGTCGATGCGGTAGTCATAGCTTCGCCGACCGATACACACGTCGATTATCTCATTCGGGCCGCCGAGAGAGGTGTACCGGCGTTCTGCGAGAAGCCGATAGCCCTCGACTTGGAGTCTACCGACCGGGCTATCGAGGCGATAAACGAAGCAGGCGTCGCCGTGCAGATGGGCTTCATGAGGAGGTTCGACCGTGGCTATCGGACCGCGCACGAGCTCGTGGCCTCTGGGGGACTCGGCGAGTTGACGTTGGTGAGAGGCCACACGCACGACACCATACCACCGCACGAATCCTACATCCCTCGCTCTGGAGGTGTCTTCAAGGACATGCTCATCCACGACATAGACGCTCTTCGCTTCGTAACGGGAACCGAGCCCGTAGAGGTGACCGCCACCGGCTCGAACCACGCCATGGAGGTCTTCGATCGCTACGATGATCTGGCAACTACCGTTGTCGTTGCGCACATGGACGACGGATCTCTGGCCATCCTGTCCGGTACGCGGCAGGATCCCCTGGGCTACGACGTGCGTATGGAGGTCTTCGGCACCAGGGACAGCGTCGCGATCGGCCTCGACCCGCACGCCCCGATCCGGTCCGTCGAACCCGACGTTTCCCCGCCGGCCGAGCCGGTTACCGTCGGTTGGGTGGAGAGGTTCGAACAAGCCTATCGGGCGGAGATGGATGCCTTCGTGGAGGTGGCTTTGGGGGAGTGCCCGAGCCCTTGTACTCCGGAAGACGCGCGCGCAGCGCTGGTGATAGCGGAAGCGTGCGAAGCCTCCGTGCGCGAAGGCGGTCCCGTGAGAGTGGAGGAACACGGTTGAAACCTACGATGTGTATTCTCGTCGCTAAAGACCCTCGACGCAAACGGAGCAAGAGGTGCTCGGCATGAGCGAAGATCCGCGGAGGTTCGATAACAGGGTGGCCGTCGTGACCGGCGGAACGCAGGGCGTCGGCGAGAACGTGGCGCTTCAACTGGCAGAGCGTGGCGCCTCTGGCGTAGTGATTACCGGGCGTAACGCGGAGCGCGGCGAAGAGGTTGCCGAGACCCTGCGCGGCCTCGGCACGAAATCTTTGTTCGTCGAGGCGGACCTCTCTGATGTACACGCTCCGTTCAAGATCGTCGAGAAGGCGGACGAGACGTTCGGCCGGGTGGACGTGCTGGCGAACTGCGCTGCCAACCCTGAGCGAGACACGATCTGGGACAGCACCCCGGAGTTCTTCGACCGCATGTTCGCGGTGAACGCGCGCGCGCCGTACTTCCTGATCCAGGGCGCGGCCAAAATCATGCGCCGGGAGAACATACAGGGAACCATAGTCAACGTCATCAGCATATCGAGCCACGGTGGACAACCGTACATATCCGCCTACTGCGCCTCTAAAGGCGCGCTGGCAACGATGACACGCAACGTGGCGCACGCGCTACTGCACTACCGGATAAGGGTCAACGGCCTGAATCCGGGGTGGATGGCTACCCCGGGAGAAGACGCGACGCAGCGGAGGTTCCACGGGGCAAGCGACGACTGGCTCGCAGGGGCTGGCGAGACCCGTCCGTTCGGACGGTTGATCGACCCGAGAGAAACCGCCAGGGCCGTGCTCTTCCTCGCTTCGGAGGAATCGGGACTGATGACTGGCGCTGTCGTTGACTACGAACAACAGGTTATCGGTGCCTATGACTGACGTGGTTTCGACAGACGTGGTTGGTCGTCCGAGTTACCGGCCTGCCTCGCGGTGGGGAGGCGGCGGATGAGCGAGATCGGTGTGGGACTCGTGGGTTACAGGTTCATGGGCCGGGTACATTCCAATGCCTACCGTCAGGTCGCGTGCTTCTTCGACGTAGACCCTGCGCCCAGGATGCGAGCCATCTGCGGCAGGAATGAAGAGGCCGTCAGTGCGGCAGCCGATGCCCTGGGCTGGGAGGGCTACGAGACGGACTACGCGCGGATGCTGGATCGCGACGACGTGGAGTTGGTAGATATATCTTCCTCTGGGGATACCCACCATGAGTTCGTCCTGGCCGCACTGGAGGCCGGGAAGCACCTCCTGTGTGAGAAGCCACTCGCCAACACGCTCGACGAAGCGAAGGAGATGGTAGAAGCGGCCCGGAAAGCC
>JALYGE010000065.1 GCA_030777225.1 Actinomycetota bacterium | reverse complement strand
GCTTCAGTGATGACCTGATAGCAAAGTACACACCGGCGAAAACACCCAGGCCGATAAGCACCCCCAGTACGGAAGCTGGCACCGCGACCCACATTATCTCATAGAGGATTCCCGGCTCCTCATACATAGCTCACCCACCCTGCACACGCCCGCCCTGATAACCTGGACCCTAAAACCATTAAAGCACAAAGTTTCCCGCCGTTCGGCCCGAAGCCGCCGTGGGATTGGTTCGTAAATACCGTTAGGTCTTCCTTGCTCGCCTGCGCCGGCGGGTGATGGCGGCAAATTTCCGGGGAGTTGCATGCTAGTTCCCGGAAAACCTCCGGGCGAAAGAGTATTATCCGCGGAATGAATATTTATAGTAAGACGCCGTTGCAGGCACGCTCGTGAACTGGCTGATAACCGGCGGCTGCGGGTTTCTGGGGACTGCCCTGATCCGAACTCTCGTGCAGGAAGAAGGTCACGCCGTTCGGGTAGTAGACAATCTATCCGTGGGCAACCGCGAAGACCTGGCCGCAGCCTGCCAGTTCGTCGAAACTGCCTCCTCCGAGCTTGCGGCCCTGCCCTCGAAGGGTGGAGGTCCATCCAGCGTCGAGCTGGTAGAGGGCGACATTCTGGATGAGGAGCTGGCGCTACGGGCCGCGGAGGGTGCGGACGGGATCGTGCATTTCGCCGCCAACACGGGGGTCGCGCCGTCGGTGGCGAACCCGCGCTGGGACTGTCAGACGAACGTGCTCGGTACGTTCAACTACCTCGAAGCGGCCCGCCAGCAAGGTGTAAAGCGGTTCGTGTTCGCTTCGACCGGCGCGCCGCTCGTCGGAGAAGTAGTGCCGCCCGTCCACGAGGAGATGCCCCCACGGCCGGTCCCCCCCTACGGGGCTAGCAAGCTCGCCGGGGAAGGATACTGCTCCGCCTACTTCCGCACCTTCGGCGTCGAGACGGTGGCGCTACGCTTCGGCAACGTTTACGGGCCGGGTTCAACGCACAAGAGCAGCGCGGTGGCGAAGTTTACCAAACGGGCGATGGGTGGCGAGGTGTTGGAGATCTACGGCGACGGCACCCAGACCCGCGACTTCATCTACATAGAGGACCTGATCCGGGCCGTCCGGTTGGCGGCCACCGTGGAGGGCGTGGGAGGAGAGATCTTCCAGATCGCTACCAACGCCGAGACCTCCGTGCAAGAGCTTATAGGCATGCTGCTCCCCGTACTCGCCGCCGCCGGCATAAAGAACGTGGAAGTTCGCGAAACAGAGCCCCGTCAGGGAGACGTCCAACGCAACTACTCGGACACCTCAAAGGCCGCCCGGCTGCTGGGCTGGCGCGCCGAAACCAGCCTGAAAGACGGGCTGCAGCGCACGGTAGAGTGGTTTACGGACTCCGACAGCCGCTATGGATAGAGCATTGCGAGCGGCACGAGGCGGCCTTCGAACGAGCGGAGACCGTGGGAGACGCGAGACGTTACAGGAAATTTTTTGCCGGGCATCAGTACCTGGGTAGAGGTCCTCCGGCGTCTTTCAGGACATATTCTTCGAACATGCGCTTTACGACGCTGGGATTGGCCGAAGCTATATTGTTGTTCTGTTTCGGATCCTCTTGCACATCGTAGAGGCGGGCATTGGCCCCGTCGTTGCGCGAGGTCAGGGCGTAACGGTCGTCCCGGCTCCAGACGTGGTCATCGTATCCCAGGGTGAAGTGCGGCCTCGACTCGGGCTCCTTGCCCTCCAGGATGTACGTCAGATCCTGCCCCTCCATCTGCTGCTCGGGTTCGATACCCAGAGCACCGAGCACCGTCGGCGTCACGTCGTGGGTCGAGGCGTAGTAGTCGCTCTCTTCCCCCGCGCCTTTCCCTTCGGGGTGACGGATCCAGAACGGTATGCTGACGAGCCCCGGGTACATCGCGGAAGCTTTCTTGCCCACTTCCCCATGCTCTCCGAGCATTACGCCGTGGTCGGAGAGGATCACGAAGAGCGTGTTGTCTGCCAGCCGCAGGTCTTCGGCCTTTTCGAGGAAACGCCCGAGCCAGGCGTCAACCATCGTCACCTCCGCGGCGTACAGGGCTCGCATCCGCTCTAGCTGCCGGTCGGTCAGGTAGTCGCTGCTGCCGTAGGACGGGACGTAGGGCTCCGGCCCGTTGTACTCGTCGTCGTAGAGGTCTATGTATTTCTTCGGCGGGTCCCACGGCTCGTGCACGTCGTAGGAGTCAACCATCATGAAGAACGGCTGGAGGTCTTTGGCGGCCTCCAGGAGATCGGCTCCCTTGCCAAACAGTTGCGGGGAGAACCAGTCTTCCTCTTTCCGGCGTCCGGCGGTGTTGGCGAAGTACTGCCGCAAGATGTCCTCCGTACGCTGGGCAGTCGGGCCTCCTGTAAGGCATCCCTGGAGTTTTTCGTCAGAGGCGCGCGATAGTGGACGGTAAAGGTCCCGCTCCTGGCCCCGGATAAACTCGAAGACGTCGAAGCCCCGGTGAAAATTGTAGGAGGGGCGAAACATATGAAGGGTATCGGTGACGAGCATCGTCGCGTAGCCGTCGGCGCGCAGGATCTCCGCGAGCGTTGGCTGGTCTTCGAGAAGCGGTCGCCAGCCGTAGAGGTTTACGTCGTAGTCCGGCCTCGGCGACCAGTCCCGAAACGGGAAGGAACGAAAGCCGGTGTGTATGGCCCGGCGGGCGGGGATCGTGGGCGTGGCTTCCGGGTAGGCCTGGGTGAACCTGAGGCTCTCCCTGGTGAAAGAGTCCAGGTTGGGAGTCCGGATCCAGTCGTTACCGTATGCGCCAACGTGGTCGGTCCGCAGGCTGTCTATCATGATCAGTACGACGTTCATCCTGGACCCTCCATTGGGGAGATAGTTGTTCGGAAGCCGGGGTATTTGCTGTGTAAAGCTCGCGCACCCGGCCCCGCCGAGCAACGCCGTCCCCGCAACACCGGCGCCGGCCACCTTCAGAAAGTCTCTACGGGTAAGGTTCTTGTTCAACCACGGCCCCTCTTACTCTCTCGTGCGCGCGGACTCACAACGCCGAGCCTTTTGGACGATGGCGCCATTACGGGGATATTACTCTAAGGTCTATCTCTTGACGACGCAACTTCATGCGTCGAGCCCCGCACCCACCGGTAGAAGACCACCTGGGCCGCGGCGGCGAAGAATGCTCCCAGGGCGAGAGAGTAGGCGATCCCGTCCACTATCGTGTCTGTCTGTACGACTACGAGGCACACGACGGACGCGAGCAGGCCCGCAAGCCAACCGAGCGCGGCGAGGCGTCCACGACCGAGGGCGAAGAGCGCCTGGTTGAACGTCTCTGAGAGCAAGTAGAAAGCCGCGAGCGCCGCGAGTGTCGCCAGCAGGCCCCGCTCCGCGGAGAAACCAGCCCCGTAGACGAGCCGCACCGCCCACTCTCCCAGAAACCAGGCGCCCCCCACCATCAGGACTCCTACGACTCCCACGAGCGCCGTCGCCCGCAGTACGAAGCGATCAAAGCCCCGTAGCCCCTCTGTGGCGAGGGCGCGGCTGGCGTGCGGCAGGAGGCTGGCGATCACCGGGCTGAGGATGTACTGGGGAGTACGGGCCAGGATCAGGGCTGTTACGAGCAGCGCTATCTCGGCGCTCGTGCCACCCAAGATCCGGGCCAGGATAGGCCCGCCGTTCATCAGCACCTGGGCGAACGCCACGCAGGCGAGCACGGGCCCGGCGAACCGGAACGCCCCGGCGGCGGAGAAGGGCGTCCCTATCCCCTCCCGTGCCGCGGGCTCCACGTCCACTACCGGCGCAGACCGGACGGCCAGCACCCCCACGAGCGGCGCGACGGCCACGGCGAAGGCCGGTCCAACCATACCCGTCCCGGCAAAGAGCAGGACGACGGCGATCAACATCCGGCTCGATGACTCGGCCACGTGGAGGGCGCCCAGACGGGCGAACTGCCGGTGTCCGCCGAAAGTGCCGCGCCGGAAATACTCCGGGGCGTAAGCGACGACAGCAGCCACGAAGGCGATCGTGAGCAGCAGGTCGCCCTCGAAGATCACGCCCTTCAGCAGGGGGCTCGCAACCAGGGAGACGAGTAGAAAAGCCCCGAGCAACACGAAGGTGTGCCTCTTTACCGAGGAAACTACCGGGCCGGGGTCCTCACCCCGCGCCTCCCTTTCGGCGATGTAGCGACCGAGGGTCTGGGAGACCCCGATCCAGAGCACCTGCGCCACGAGAAAGACCGAGGTCCACAACACCCCGAAGTCGCCATATCTCTCTTCTCCCAGAGACCGGCCCGTGTAACCGTGGAAAACGAAGGTCAGTAGCCCGGAGGTGGCGAAAGCCGCCCCGACGTAGAGGCTGCCCTTCGCCGCCCCCTGCTGTCCTTTTAGACCGGGAAGCCTGAACATAGCTGTATATTAGGGCACGATAGAGCCGGGAACGTCCCCGGCGTCTACCGCAGCCAAGTCTCGATTATTACCCGGAAGACGCCGAGGGGATAGGCCAGCCTTTTTGGTTTCTTGCTCTCGCCCTCGGCGCGGCGCAGCATGGTGACGGGGACTTCCTTGAAACGTAGCTTGTTTCTGAGGGCTTCCAGGATGATCTCGGTAGCGTTGAAGCGGTCTTCGCGCAGATCCAGCTTGTGGAGCTCCGAGACCCTTATGGCGCGGAAACCGTTGGTGCAGTCGGTGATCCAGACCCCCGTAAGAAACGAGATGAGCTTGGAGAAAAACACTACCCCGACGTGCCGCACGCTCCCGGCCTCTTCGTAGAACCCAGCGAAGCGCGACCCCAGCACGAAGTCCGCCTCCCCCTTGATGATGGGGGCGACGAGCAGCTCTATCTCCTCGGGCTTGTACTGGCCGTCGGCGTCCAGGTTGATAACGATATCGGCGTTCTCCCTCTGGGCTATCTCGAACCCCGTCCGGAGCGCGTCGCCCTGGCCCCGGTTCACGACGTGCGCCGCGACCGGGTATCCCGCCGCCAGCGATACCTGCTCCGTGCCGTCCTCCGAACCGTCGTCTACTATGACCGTCTTTATGTCGTAGCCCAGGACGCGCTCCGGCACGCGTTCGAGGACCTCCAGGATAGAGCCGGCCTCGTTGTAGGCGGGGACGATGATCAGGATCTCCCCCACATCTTTGTCGCCCCGCGGCTCCGGCGAACCGTAGCGCTCCATGTACTGGCGGACGGCGATGGCCGTCACGACCTCGCCGTTGCGGCGGTTCGCGGCCCGTAGCTGGTTGTACAACCAGAGAAACAACCCGAAGAGCAGCAGCACCGCAAACGAGAGCAGGGCGAAGGCCCGATTCTCCAGCCCGATCAACCACTTAAAAACGTCCCCGACCTGCGGGAATACCGAAACGACGGCGACACCCAGCGCCAGGAACAGGGCCAGAAACAGGTCGATGCCGCGCCACTTGCCCCGACGGTACCGGACGAAGCCGTAGCCCGCAAAGAGTAGGGCGACGAGCAACCCCAGAATGTTCACGTTTTCAAACATCAGCCTGTTTCCTCCGGATGCGCCTCTGCCGAAATCACCTCTCGAAGCTCCGCGGGTCGGGCAACGTCACCAGGGTAAGCGTCCGTCGCGGAGTTCGTGCCGGACGGGATTATACAGAAGGAAGACCGAAAAGTACCAGAAACCGCGCCAAAAACTTCGGTAGATCGAGGCTCGTGGCGTAAGATCGCGGCTGGGTTAATATCTATACTCTGCAATATTCGGCGGTTGTTCGATAGACACGAGAGGCGAAGTTGATCTCCGAGCTGATCCGGGTCATCCCCGTTGCGATACTGGTCGGCCTTCTGCCCGGCTATTTCTGGGCCAGGTTGCTCTGCGCTACGGAAGACTTCGCCTCACGTCTCGCCTACTCGGCGGCGCTCTCCATCACGCTGGTCTCGGCCGTGGCGCTGGCCCAGGTGCGGCTACTCGGCACGGGCCTCTCTTTCACCATCGCCGTCTCGTCACCCCTCATCGTCTTTTCCATCGGGCTCATCGCGTACCTGGTGCTGGGCTCCGGCAAGGAGAGCCGCATCCCCCTCCTGAACCGGCCCGTGCCGCCGGGTGTCCCCGCCCTCCTACTGTTTCTTCTGGCGTTCGTCGCCGCGCTGGCGGAAATGGTCGGCCTGGTTCCGTACTGGCTGGCCTGGCCCGCGGCCATACTCCTGGTCCTCTCGGGGGCGGCGACACACCTGCTGTCAGCCTCCCGCGAAGAGCCGGCTTCCCGGGAGGCCGTTGACGAACCTTTAGAAGACCCGGCCGGCGCGGGAGTTCGTTACGCGCTGCTCTCCGGGGTCTTGTTACTGGTGCTCGCCCGCGGCTATCTCGGTCCCGTATTGAGGGACTGGCCTTTCCTGCGGGCCGACGACCAGTACCAGCACACGATAATGACGCGGATGATGATCTCCGAGGGCTCCACCGGCTCTTTTATGCTGTATCCGCCGGGGATCCACCTGTTCATGGCGGAGCTCACCCACCTGAGCGGCGTGGGTCCGTTGGCGATCTTCGCCGTACTGATACCGGCCCTGCTCGTACTGCCGACGCTCGCCGTCTACGCCCTCGGACGCCGGCTGTGGGGCTGGGAATATGGTCTGACCGCCGCGGCGTTCTACGGGTTGCTCACCGGCGGCTCCTACTGGTACCTGGAGCATGGCCGCTACCCGAACATCATCGCCGCCCAGTTCCTGATGGTATTGGCGCTCGCCGCGCTCTTCCGGCTGTACGACTCGCCCTCGTGGCGTTCCGGCCTGCTCCTGGCGCTGCTGGGCTCCTCGGTAGTCCTCTTTCATCAGGTCGGCAGCTTCTATATAGCTTTGCTGCTGTTTATCGTAACCGTGCTCTTTCTACCGTACGCCCTTTTGCGGGAGCGAGAAAGGGGGCTCGCGCTGCTCCTCTCTTTCGGGCTGCTGGGTGTGCTCTCCGCACTCTTTGCCTGGAACACCTACGACCTGCCGAAGCTGGCCGGGAAGCTACTGGGCGCGGACGAGACCGGCGAGGGCGGTGAAGCCGTGGCGATGGCCTTCGGGACCAAGCCCCCGGATTCGCTCGTCGCGATCGTGGGCCTCACCTCCCAGCCCCTATTGCTACTCGGGTTGCTCGGCGTGGCCCTGCTGGCTTTCGACCGCCGGAGGACGGACACCCCGTGCGCTCTCATCCTGACGGTCCTGCTCGCGTGGACCTTCATGATGGTCGCGGGCAGCGCCACCTCGTACAGCGGCTTCCCGGACCGCTTCGCCCGCGACCTGGGAGTGCCGCTGGCGCTCCTGGGCGGGATGTCCTTCGTGACGATTCTGCGCTCGGTGTCGGCGCAACGCGGCGCGCTCGCGGTGGTCGCGGCCTCCCTGACGCTCCTCGCGACCGCGACCGTGGTGGACCTCCGGGCCATGAAGAGCCTCGTGTGGGCCTCCGAACCGAGCGAACAGCTAACCATGTCGCCCCAGGTGGCCGCCGCCGGAGAGTGGCTCGAAGAGCACAACACCGGCGGAAACATCGTGGTGAGCCCCTACACGAACCGGGTCCCGACCCGCGGCGTGCTCGCCCTCGGCGGCTACACCGGGATGCAATCCTACGACGCCCCCCGGATAGAGCGCGCCAGAGACATACCGCCGCCGGGGGCCGAACCTCTCTGGGACGCGCTCTGGATCCTGGAGAACCCCGAAGGAGAGAAGACCCGGCAGCTAATACAGGAGCACGACGTGCGTTACATCGTGCTCTCCAAACGGAACCCCGGCTCGATCTGGCCGGTCTTCGACGAGAAGGAGGACCTCTACCGCAAAGTCTTCGAGAACGACGCGGTCGCGATCTTCGAGCCGAAAAACAAGTAAAAGCGAGCAAGAAACCCCCTGTGAGCCGCGGCCTACAGGGGATTCGAGTTCCGCTACAGACTCTTTAGAGAGCGGCGGTTTCTTTCGCGCCCTCTTTCTTCTTGCCCTCGCGCCAGTCCCCGCTGGGCATAACGACGTCCGGGTAGATCCGGTCGCGATGCTCGACCGCTATGTTCAAGAGCGAGTCGGAGAGGTAATGAGGCTCCAACCCAAGCTTCAGCAGCCCGGTGTGCTAGCAGTACTGTAGAGGATGGGCGGTTAAATATACGTTAAATTACCGTAAACAACTGTTGGTTTACCCTCTGCGATCGCGCATCGTACGGGTAGCAGTCTCCTGGGACCTTGCTAATCTACCCTGATGCATCTGGCAATGAACACGGTGGCGCAATGCTACTCGACCTGATCCGGGTTCTCTTCGCCGCTTTGCTGATCGGCGTGTTGCCGGGTTACTACTGGGCCCGAACCCTTTTCGCCACCCGAGACTTCGCGGCGCGCCTGGCCTACGGCGTCGGGCTCTCTATGGCGCTGGTCCCCGCCGTCACCCTGATCCCGGCATGCGTTCTGGGTCAGGGCGTGAGCCTCTCGGCCACGCTGTTCTCTGCGCTGCTCGTTTTCGGCGCGGGAATCGTCGCGTACCTCTGGTCCGGCGCCGAAAAGGAGCCCGAACAGCCGGTGGCGCAACCCGCGAAACCGCCGGGGCTCGCTACCTTGCTGCCGCTTATCGTGGCGCTGGCGCTCGCGGTGGCTGCCAGCCTGGGCGCTGTGGAGGCTCGTTGGGTCGTTTTTCCAACGGCCGGGCTCGTGGTCGCCGCGGGCGTCGCATACTGGTTCGCCCCCGGTGGCAGGCGGGATCTTCCGTACACCAGCGAACCGGAGGTCCGGGAGCAGGGGACGAGCAGGGTAAGGTATCTGTTGCTCGCACTGGTCTTGCTCTTCGTGCTGGGCAGGGGTTACGTCGGCCCGGTCTTGCAGGACTGGCCGTACATCCGGGGCGTGGACCACTACTCCCACGCGGTAATGGCGAACCAGATGCTCTCTGAAGGCACGTTCGAGGCGTACGTGATCTACCCACCCGGCTTCCACACGATGACCGCCATGATCTCCACCCTGAGCGGCCTGGAACCTATAGACGTTTTCCCCGTCCTGGGACCCCTGCTCTTCGTGCTGCCCCCGCTGGCCCTCTACGCGCTGGCGGACCGGTTGTGGGGCTGGGAACACGGCATTGCCGCAGCCTTCTTCGGCGGCCTTCTGCTCGGCGGCTCGTACAGCTACCTCAACGACTCCATGTATCCGAACCTCGTTACCGCCCAGTTTCTGCTGGTGCTGGCCGTCGCCGCGATGATACACCTCTACGCCGCGCCGTCGTGGAGAACCGTGCTGGCGACGGCGCTGCTCGGCTCCTCCGTGGTGCTCTACCATCAGGTGTCGAGCCTGTACCTGGCACTGCTGCTCGCGATGGTCGCGGTCTTCCTGCTTCCTTACTTGCTCTTCTACGATCGGCGCCGGGGACTCGCGTTGTTCCTTTCGCTCGCGCTGCTGACCACTCTCTCCGTTCTCTACGCCTGGGACACATACAACCTGCCGCAGACCATAGCGGGTTTTCTGGAGAACTCGGAGACGGGCGAGACCGGCGACGCCGTAGACATGGCCATCGGCACGCAGGTCCCCTACTCTCCCGAGAGCCTGGTAGGCGGCATCGTCTCCGAACCCGTCATGTGGCTAGGTCTGTTGGGAGCTTTTCTCGTGTTCGGCGTCGAGAAACGCCGGGAGAAGCTCCCGCAGTTTCGGGCCCACTTTACCCTGCTATTGTGGAGCCTCGCGCTATTCGCGGGAAGCGTCACCTCCCTGAGCGGTTTCCCGCAGCGTTTCGGTAGAGACCTCGGTGTCCCGCTGTCGCTGCTCGCGGCCTTCGCGCTCATGGCGGTCTTGCGCTCCCTGGGAGCCCGCGGCTCTACGGCGACCCTCGTGGCTTCTCTGGCCGCGCTGCTAATAGGCGTACTGGCGAGCCTTCAGACGCTACAAAACTTCGAGGTAGCAGCAAGCCCGAGCCCCCAGATGGTTATATCCGAGGAGATCTACGCCGCCGGAGAGTGGCTCGAAGAGCACAACCACGGCGGAAACATAATGGTCAGCCCGCACGTAAACCAGGTCCCGAGCCGCGTGATGCTCGCGCTGGGCGACTACTCGGGGCTACAATCTTTCGAGCCGGGCCAGATACAGTTTCCGCGGGACCTGCCCCCTACAGGACCCGAACCGCTGTGGGATGTGCTGTGGGTCATGCAGCACCCAGACGGCCCGCTTACGCAGAAAATACTGGAGAAGTACGACATCCGGTACATTGTCCTCTACAAAAACATGCCCGACAGGCCCACGACGGATCTCTACTGGCAGATCTACGAGAGCCGTCCCGATCTCTACCGGACGACCTTCGAGAACGAGGCCGTGATCGTCCTGGAACCCAGGTTCACCTAGCAAACCGGTCTTTCTTCAGGCGACGTAGCGCCAGGTAATAAACAACGCGCAGAGGACGAGCGAGGCCCCGGTGCTCACCGCGAGCCACACCGCGAGCAGCCAACGGTTTTCGAGCAAGACCCCGAGTACGATGAACAAGGGAAACGCCACGAGCAAGTAGCGCGGGAGTCCCATCAATGGATTATCTGGCGTGCCGAAGAACGCCGGAAAGACGGCGACCAAGAAGGCGTAAGCGCTCAGGCCGAGGGGCAGTGTCCTCGAGCCCGCGAGAATCAGGGCGAGCGCCAGGGCGAGGAGCAGGAGGCCGTAGGCGCTGTCGGCCTGGTCGATCCGGTCCAGAAGTTGTTCTGCAGAGAGCCCCTCGCGGGGCAGAGGTCCGAATAACCGGCCGAGGCTCTCCCACGACCGCTCGAACGAGAGCGTCAGGGTCTGTAAGGGACCGGTAGGCTCTCGGTTCCAGTCCTTCTGCTCGGTGTAGAACAACAGGGGCTCACCAAACCGTACCCACAGATACCCCATGTAAAGAATTAGCCCTGATGGCGCCAGCCCCAGATACACCCCA
>JALYGE010000064.1 GCA_030777225.1 Actinomycetota bacterium | reverse complement strand
CCGGTCGATTGAGAAGACGTGGGCCGTCTTTTCATAGAGGTGCTGCGTGCCGGCTTCTATCGGCTGCGACGTACCGATAAGCTTACCAGTCACCATAGGGTCAATACTTATGACTCTCGCTGTAGGTTGATCGGGCACGAGTTGTCTCTAATAGAGATGCTGCAAGCCTGCTTCTGTCAGCTGCGACGACGTACCGATATGCCTGCCGCTCTCGATAGGGTCAATATTTATGACGCTCGCTGTAGGATAGGCGCCTATTGCGCCTATTGCTGCCGCATTGCTGCCACAGGCCCTGGCTCGTCACCGGGGCCGTTTTGTTTTTCCGCTATTTGCAGGGAATTTAGTAGTGAGCCGCCCAGGACTCGAACCTGGAACCTAGAGATTAAGAGTCTCTTGCTCTGCCAATTGAGCTAGCGGCCCGTGTAGCGAGCGATTATAGCATTAGCGGTTAGCGGCAGAAAGATCCCATCTGAAAGATTTAATTTTATTGCCCGGGCTTGCACTGACGGGCACACGTATTTATAATGATCATATCATCCTAGCGGTTTCGTCCAGGAAACCGCTAAGGGCCGGAAAAGGGTCTCACCCTTATATGAACACCGGCCCTTTTTCTTTGGGCGGTTTCTGTATTTGCGCGGACGGTCGCAAGTTGCGCTTGAAGGCTCGCGTCAGACGGCGGCGCGTGTAAGATAGAGACTGTTAGAGAAGAGGAGTAGAGATCCACGCCGAAGAGTTAGAGGTAATACAGGGAGAGGCCGTGATCCTGCGTCCTCCATGGGAGTCGGACGTGGAGGTTGCCTATGAGTGGGACCGGGACCCGGAGCTTGCCGCCTGGAACGGGCGAGCCCCGATCTCGGTTTCCCTCTCCGCTGCCCGCCGGGACTACCTCGCCCGCTGGCAGGATTCGAGCGTAAAGACCTTTATGATAGAAGCTAGAGACTCTTACGAACCTATCGGCATGGCTACCCTCTACGGCTTCCGCAAAGACGGTTGCGAACTCGGGATAAAGATCGGGGTCGAAGACCTTAGGGGAAGAGGCTACGCGAGCGAGACGGTGGAACTCCTGGTGAACTACGTCTTCGAGGAACTGAACCTCAACGTAGTGCGCGGCTCGACTCTGGCTCACAACGACCGGATGCAGCGCGTCTTCGAGAAATGCGGTTTCGAAGAGGTCGGCGACGGCTCTATCATCAGCCGCTACGATAACCGCCGCTACACCGAACTCTTCTACGAGCGTCGGCGAGAACCCTAAAGCATCGGCTATTGTCTTCGGCGGCTCTGCCGGGCGCCAGGGGTATTCTTTAGAGTTTCCATCGTGGATAGCCGGCGTCTTTTTGCCTTCTGCAGACTACAATACTTAGGATGCGTACCCAGCTAAAACTGAACGTCCGCAGCCGGGGGACGATGAGCGGCGTCCTGACGTTAGGCAGCCTGGACCCGGCGCTAGAGGCTGCCACCCGATTGGACGGTGAACCAGTGGTGCTAGATCTGCGGGAGGTGGAGTTCGTGGAGCCCGCCGGCATCTGCGGCCTCGCCGCGCTGCTGGAGTTCCTGATCCCGCGCTCCGAAGAGGTCGGGGTGGCCCTCTCGGGTCGCGACGTCCCGGCCTACCTGGAGCGCATGAACTTTTTCCAGCTCTTCGGCGAGCGGGTGCTCACCAACGTGGACGTGGAAGCCCTGGAAGCCCGGCAGCGGCATAACCCCGGCACGTTGCAGGAACTGGTGAACTTCCACGAGGAGGAGGAGATACCGGGCATCATAAACCGCATCTCGGAGATACTGGAGAACCAGGATTACCGCCTGCGCGAGCGGGTCGCCGTGTGCTCCGTGCTCTCGGAGATCTGCGCTAACGCCGCCGAGCACGGAGCCTCCTCGTTCGGGGCCTATGCCGCTGTTCAGGCCTACCACCACATCGTTAGCGGCCGGCACGGCGCCCGTCCCGGCGAACGGCAGGGGGAAGAGGTGCTGGTGGCCATCGCCGACGGCGGCGCGGGCGTGCGTGAAACTCTCTCTCGCAACCCGGCGCTCGCAGACCACACCACCACGGACAACGACGCGCTCCGGCACGCGCTCAAGATGGGCGTCTCGGGGACCGGGGAGGTCGGCCGCGGCGGCGGCCTCGCCCTCGTGGCCCAGATCGCTGGCCGCTCGGGTGGCTCCCTCTCTCTGCGGAGCGGCGCCGGACGCATCACCGCCTACGAAAATCGCAAAAGCTCCCGCAACGTCCCACAGTTCCCCGGAACCTTCGTCCGCGTCTCCCTGCCGCGACGCGCCCAAGAACGCCCCCAAGAAAAAACTTCCGATTGAAGGCAAAATATCTCCCCAATATGACGTTGATTTTTACAGTGCCAGGCCGTATACTCTCAATATATGATTTCACTGAAGACAGTGAGGGTAGATCCGGTGGCTGAGGATCGGCCCTGGAAGATTTTCGAGGTCGCGGGCGGCGAGTTCGGCGGCAAGCTGATGGTCACCCGGAAGGCGGGTCGGGCTGTCCGGGAGGCTCTCGGCGAGGCGCTGGAGGAGTTGCCGAAGGGTGGTGTCCTCTACGTGGACATTCGCGGGGTGGATCTTATGGACTACTCTTTCGCGGATGAGGCTTTGGGGATATTGGCCTCCAGGGTCGCGAACGGCGAGTACGGCGAGCGGCATCTGGTGCTGGTCGAGGAGGATCGGGACTTGCTGGAGAACGTGGAGGCTTCGCTGCGACAGCGATCGCTGGCTATGATCCGGGTAGACGAGGTGGGGGCTGAGCCTGCGCTCGTCGGCGAGATACCGGATCACCTGATCGAGACGCTGCAGGCAATACAGGAGAGAGCCTCCATAACGAACGCGGACTTGGCCAAGACGCTGGGCCTCAATCATACGGCCTGCAACAATCGCGCCACCCGGCTCGCGAAGCTCGGCCTGATCCACCGCCACATAGAGACCGCGGCCCCCGGTGGCCGCCAGTATACCTACGAGCGTATCGCCTGATGTTTTGTTTTGACCATATCCTCACTCAATTCAGTGAGGATGACGTTGTTGGTGTAGAGGCACAGAAGGAGGCATAGCTGTGCGAGAAGAGTACATGATCGAGCGGCAGGGCAAGCGGTTTGTGCTGTATGCGGGGCTTCTGGAAGAGGCCCACAGCCGAGGCTTGCGGAGCATCGAGACGGAGTTGTTGCAGATTCCGAGTGCCGAGAACGGCGAACTTGCGATCGTGAAGGCCGTCGTTCGGACGGAAGAGGGCAGGTTCAGCGGCCTCGGGGACGCGAGCCCGGAGAACGTAGGCCGGGCGATAGCGCCGCACCTCATTCGGATGGCCGAGACGCGGGCGAAGGCGCGGGCTCTTCGAGATGCGATCAACGTCGGCGTCACAGCTCTCGAAGAGCTTGGTGGCGGAGACGAAGAGGTCGTCGGAGCGAGGAGCGAGGCTGCGTCCGACGGGCAGCGGACGGAGTCGCAGCGCGCTGCGCGGGAGGAGAGCCGGGGCGAGCTGCCGGCGACGCGGAAGCAGCTCAACTACCTGGAGGTCCTCATCTCCGACGTGGTCGAAGACGGCGTAGCCAAGTTCGAGGAGATGGTCGGCAAGCCGGTCAACGAGCTCACCCGCGAGGAGGCGTCAGAGTGGATCGGCCGTCTCTCCGGGAAGGCGGCGTAGTGCGGCTCTGGGTTTCGGAGCTCGGGGAGGAAGTGATCTACGAGCAGGACCTCCCCGCTTGCTGCCGGCGCGACGCGCGTGGCTCGGAAGACGAGTTCGAGTGCCTCGCGTGCGGGGCCCGGTGGCAGGCGGTGCTTCCGGTAGAACCCGAACAGTGCGCGTTCATAGAGCGTGCGGCGCAAGAGCGGAAGGGAGCAGCGTGACACAGAGAGACTCGAAAAAGAAAAATTCAAAGAGAAGCTCGTTACGACCCGACACGACATTCGCCCCGGCGGACGAGCCGCGGGAGGAGATCTACATCCGGGAGCTCCCGGTGTGTTGCCTACGCTCCTTCAAGGAAGCGGTCATAGCGGAGACCTCCGAGGGTCGGCGGCAGCTCGCGCTGGATTGCGGTTGTGGGAGGAGTTGGCTGGTCACGTCGAGCCTCGACGAAAAGGTTCTCGATCGATTTGTAACGCATGCGGGGCCACAGGCCGGGGGCGCGGGCCACGGGCCATCGGCGGCGTAGAGGGCCATAGAGGACCAAAAGCCGTAGAGCTTTCAAGCTGGAAGTCTGAGTCAGAGAGGGGACGGGATGGAGCAGGACACTCTTACACAATATCTGGGTCGTATCCGGGGCGGAAAGCTGCTCGATGCGGCCGAAGAGCGGGAGCTCAGTCGCCGGGCCCACCAGGGCGACAAAAAGGCCCGGCGGCGGCTTATAGAGTCTAACCTGAGGCTCGTCATTTCTATCGCCAAAAAGTACCGGGGGCGGGGGGTGATGTTCGAGGATTTGATCCAGGAGGGTAATGCCGGCCTGATCCGGGCGGTCGAGAAGTTCGATCCCGCGATGGGCAACCGCTTCTCTACGTACGCGACGTGGTGGATCCGCCAGGCCGTCACCCGCGCCATCGCGGACCAGGCCCGTACCGTCCGGCTCCCGGCCCACGTTGTAGATTCTGTATTCCGGCTACGCCGGGCGGAGGCTCAACTCGGCGTCGAGCTCGGTCGTGAGGCTACCGACGAGGAGCTCGCCGAGAGGCTCGACGTAAAATCCGAAGAGACCCGCCGGCTGCGGGAAGTCAGCCAGCCCATCGGAAGCGTAAACGCCCGTATCGGTGCCGAGAATGGCTCCGAGATGGGAGATTTGCTTCCGGATGAGCGCCTGGAGAGCGACTTCGTCCGCGCGGAAACCGGGCAATGGGAGCGGACGCTCGTAGAGGCCGTCAAAGCGCTGCCCGAACGCGAGGCGAAGGTCCTGGAACTGCGTCACGGGCTCGACGGGGGCGATAACCGCACTTTGCGGGAGGTCTCCGAGACGCTGGGTATCTCGCAGGAGAGGGCGCGGCAGGTCGAGATCAAAGCGCTCAGGACGATCCGTACCGGACGCTACGCCGGAACCCTGCGCCAGGCACTCTCCGAAGCTGTCTGATTCCATATTCTCTGGGCATACAGGCGCAAAAACAGGCCGGGTTCTGGTAAAGTGTCGTGATGGAGGCGGTCGAGAATCACCATCCGGGGACTTTTCCAGAGAGCCGCTGCGCTGTGACGCCCAGGGAGGTACGAAATGCTTTTGGTTCGGGATCTGATGACGCGGGAGTTGGCGACGCTCGGGCCGGAGGCGAGCGCGGCGGAAGCCCTCAATATCTGTCGAGACCGTAGTGTGCGGCACATCCCGATCCAGGAGGATGGACGGCTGGTTGGGTTGGTCTCAGATAGGGATCTCGGCAGAGCGAGCCCTCCCGAGGGAGAGGAGAACAGAGAGGATACTCTGAGGGAGATGAAGGTGGGCGACATCATGGCTCGGGACGTGATCACGGCCCACCCCCAGGATCCGGTCGGGTACGCCGCCAAGGAGATGTACGAGCGGAAGATAAACGCGTTGCCAGTCGTGGTCGAAGAAGACGGTACCGAGGAGTTGTTGGGCATAGTCACTTCGACCGACGTACTGCGCGCCCTGGTGATGCTCACCGGGGTACATGAGTCGGGCAGCCAGGTCCAGGTAGAGGCGCCGGACCGCCCGGGGGTGTTGGCCGAAGTTGTGGAGGTCATCCACGACCTCGACGTGGATATACTGAGCGCCCTCTCTTCACCCCAGAAAAGGGGCAGTAGCCGCACCATGATCTTCCGTCTCACCGCCGAAGATCCCTCGACCGTCGTCCAGAGCCTCCAGATGGCCGGATACTCGGTGAATTGGATCGACATCCCCGACCGGCCAAACTAGGGTAGCCGCGAACCACAGACGTCCCCCGCTAAATTAGATACTCTTCCTCGGAGAGAGTCGAAGAAGGGAGCTTAGTTGGAGACGACCGACCAGAACACCGAACGCATAGCGAAGCTTTTCGAGGACCTCGGAGGAACTGTCGCTGACGGCTTCCCGACGATCCACTCGCGCGTCTACCATACCGGCTCGGCTGTTCCGTACCTCAAGGCTCCCGGCGTGGTCATGCTGGCGCGGCCCCGGACCAACGTTGCGGGTCTCGAAGGTTTTCTTGAAGGCTTCGACCCGGCGCTCGGCTTCCCCGACTACGTCAACGACCCTACCCGGCTCCCCGACTCCTCCCAACTCTGCAAAACGGCGGGGCAGTTGTGTTTCGATGACCAGACCGAGATATTGACGAATGAAGGCTGGAAGAAATTCCAGAACCTGAATCGCACAGAGCGCGTGCTTACCCTCAACCCGGACACGGGAAATGCAGAATTTCAGCGACCGAAAGCCTACCAGACATACGATTATGAAGGGGATCTCCTGCACTGTGAGGGTAAAGCCTTGTCCTTCGCGGTGACGCCGAACCATCGGCAATGGGCACGTCCGAGGAACGAAGACGAGTATCGCTTCTACAGTACGGAGGAGTTAGAGCACAAGCGATTTGCTGTTCGCACGGCTCCGCTAGGTTGGGAGGGTCGGATACCGGCACGAATCAGCATACCGGGCTTTGAGCACGAACAACGTATCTCCAACCAGTATGGCTCTTGGGGAAAGTCCGCAACGGTAACGCCCACCCGCACTCTGGAGTGCGTCGAGGAGATCAGAGCGCTCGCGTTGCTCTGTGTCTACTATGTCACCGAAGGGTGTCTGAAGAAGGGGCGAGGTGAAGGGATAGTGGTCTATGGAGACCACTACAACGAAATTTCCTCTCTAACCGAAACGCTTGGATTGAAGTTGAACTGCTGGCGAAATAGCAGAAATGGGGTTCTCCGTACGCAGGTCGGAGGGGGGCGTGCCATCCGCAGTTTCTTCGAAGAAGCGTGCGGGAAAGGTAGTGCTCGGAAGCGTCTACCGAAATGGGTGTTGGACCTCCCCGTCAACTTGCTGACAGAAGTCTGGGAGGCACTTGTCAGGACCGATGGTCAGCGGGACTCAGCCGGCAGGAAAAACTTTGTTACCACCTCTACGGAGTTGGCTGGACAGGTACAAGAGATTCTCTGCAAACTCGGCTTCAGCTCGTCCTTGATGCGAAAGAAGACCCCTAAGGACCGGCTTCAGGTTTTCGTAGTCTCCAAGAGAAGAAGGGTAGAGGCTCTGGCGAACAAAAATGTCAGAATCGAACGGAAGCCTTACACAGGCAAGGTTTACTGTGTCACCACGGAAAACGGGATCGTCTTCGTCCGTAGAGATGGCAAACCTCACTTTTCAGGCAACTGTTATGCCTCGTTCGGTCCCCGTCGGACCACCAACGAGAACGCCGCCGCGTACTTCGAGCGTCTTACCTCCGCGGGGCACGGCAGCGTGCTGGAACACGCCAGCTTCAGCTTCCTACTCTACGGCATCAGCCGCAGCGTGACCCACGAGTTGGTGCGACACAGGGCCGGCGCCGGATTTTGTTTGACCGGAGATACGATGGTCTACAGCGATCACTTCTGCAATGGGCAGCGCGAGGGGGTCAAGAAGCGCAGCATGGCCCATCTCTATGAGATGACGAAAACGCCTCACGGACGCTCTCGCTTGAAGCTCTTGCGACCGCGTTCTCTGGACGAGACGACGGGGACTTTTACCCGGGGGAAGGTCCGGGAAGTCACGTGCTCTGGGGTAAAGCCGGTATTCAGGGTGGAGCTCGAAGACGGTAAGACCATAACCTGCTCGCGGGATCATCGTTTCTTGACCGCTGATGGTTGGAAGCCGCTCCATCAGATCGCCGGCGGGCTCGAATTGTCGCCCGGCGGGTTCGCCGTTCACGGTGCTCTAGATACGGAGATCATGGTAAATGGGGTAATCGCTTACAGAGACCAGGATTGGCTGAAAGAGCAATACATAGAACGCAACCTCTCCATAACCGAGGTCGCCGGACTCGCTGGTGTATCGACCGCAACGGTAAAGAAGTGGCTTCGCAAGCACGGGCTTAGAAAAGACTCGGGTGTACGCACCCGCTGGACTTTTGCGAACGATGGCAAGCTGTATGCAGACAGAGACTGGCTGGAAAAGCAGTATATTGTTGAGGGGTTGGATCAGGCATCTATAGCGCAGTTGGCCGGTGTCTCGCAGCATACGATCCGTTCCTGGGTACGCAAGCTTGACCTCGAAAACATAGCTACCGTGTGTCGTCCCTGCCACCTCGCGATCGGCGGGCGCGAGATGGAGTACGCGGAGCGCTTTGGAGTAACTCCCGATGAAGCGGATATTACCAAGGCTCCTCCGCGTGCCAAAGCTCCTCTCTTCATACCCCGCGCCCGACGCATCAAGAGCGTCGCCTACGCCGGTGAGCAGATGACCTACGACCTGGAGATGGAAGGTCCGAATCACAACTTCATAGCCAACGGCATCGTGACGCACAATTCACAGATCTCCCAACGCTACGTTTCCGGCGCGGTGCTCCGCTTTGTCGAGCGCCCCGAGTACCAGGAGGACGAAGATCTGCACCGGATATTCGAGGAACGCGCCGACCGGGCCGCCGCCGAGTACGAGGCTATGGCGGAAGAACTGCTTGAGAAGCAAGAGGGGGGAGCGGCCATGCTCTCCGCCGACTATAAGACCGACGCCCGGAAGAAGGTCCAGCAGACCGCCCGGTCGCTGCTGCCGAACGAGACCGAGGCCCCGATGGTCTTTACCGGCAACGTCCGGGCGTTGAGGCACATAATCGAGATGCGGGCCGACGCGCACGCTGAGAGCGAGATCCGGACCCTCGCCTTGCGCCTCTTTCTCTGCCTCCACCGCGCCGATCCCATCCTCTTCGGTGACTACGAGTTGGGAGAGTTGCCCGACGGCACATATACCGTGACTACCCAGCATCGCAAAGCCTGATCAGGTCAGCGCCGCAAACGCGGCGTAAACGAACCCTGCTATCGTGGGCCCAATGGTTGCCAGGGCGGTGCACCAGCCGAATACCCGGGGTGTTTGGTAAATCTATACTCTCTCAACTACCGCAGGCGTCGTAGCTGCCCTGTCAGAAAGCGGCGGCCGGTGAAGAAGCCGCCCAGTATTTTCTTGTTCCGTTCCGTGAACAACTTTTCCCGGTAGTAGTTGTCCCCGGCCTTTTTGATGCTCTCGGAGAGGGTGGGGTAGACGTGGACCGTCTGGGAGAGCTCGCCGACGGAGATGCCTTTACGCATGGCGAGCACTACTTCGGATGTGTAGTTACTGGCGTCGGGGCCGATGACGTGGCCGCCCAGGATGCCGCCGCGCTTGTCGGTCACGAGCTTGACGAAGCCTCTCGTTTCTCCGTCACAGATCGACCGGTCCAGGTCTTGGAAGGGGAACCGGAAGACCCTTACGTCGTCGTGTTGTTCACGGGCCTGTTGCTCGGTCAGGCCGACGCGGGCGACTTCGGGGTCGGTGAAGGTGGTCCAGGGGAAGGCGTCGTAGTCTACCTTGCGTTTGAGGGGGAAGAGGGCGTTCGAGAGGGCGGTGCGGCTCTGGTGCTCGGCGGCGTGGGTAAAGAGGAGCTTGCCGGTGACGTCGCCGGAGGCGTAGACGTTTTTGGCGCTCGTTTCGAGGTGTTCGTCTACCTTCACGCCGTTGTCGCCGAGCGCGATGCCGACGCCTTCGAGGTTCATGCCGTCTACGGACGGGGCGCGCCCGGCGGCTACCAGTATCTCCTCTCCGCGCACCTCGAACTCTTCGCCAGTTTGTTTGCTCCTCGCGGTAACGACTTTCTCGCCGTTCTCCAGCCGGGCCGTCTGCGCCCGAAGTCCGCCGTGTACCTTTACGCCATCTTCTTCCAAAAAGGTGCGTAGGGCGGCGCTGACTTCGGGGTCTTCTTTGGGCAGTGGGTCAGGCGAGGAGGAGAGTAGCTCCACCCGGCATCCGAAGCGGGCGAACATCTGGGAGAACTCGCTCCCGACGGGGCCGGAGCCGATGATGACCATTGAGCGGGGCAGCTTCTCCAGCTCCAGCACGCTCACGTGGTCCACGTAGCCGACCTCTTCGAGGCCGTCTACAGGGGGTGGCTTGGCGTAAGAGCCGGTCGCCAGGATCACGCTGCGCGACCGGAGGCGGCGTCCATTCACGGAGACCTCCCGCGGGCTCTCGAAGCGGGCCGAGTCGCCCAGGAAAACTTCGACCCCGAGACTGCGGAACCTGTCGGGGCTATCGGCCTCGCCGGCTTTGCAGATCACGACCCGCATCCGGCGCATTACAGCCGGGAAATCTACCTCGACGGGGACCTCCCCGAGGCCGAACTCCGGGGCGCGGCGCATGAGGCTCGCGACCTTGGCGCTCTTTACAAGGGCCTTGGTCGGTACGCAGCCGTAGTACAGGCACTCGCCGCCGAGCTTATTTTTCTCGACGAGGGCGACCTTCGCGCCGAGCGAGGCTCCGCCCGCCGCCGCGACCAGTCCCGCCGTACCGCCGCCGATCACTACCAGATCGTACTCGCTCAAGTAGCCTCCTCTCTCGGTTTCGCATCATTCTATAGTCAGGTTTGTGGTACAGACGTGGTTCGAAGCCCGTACCTTACGCGCAAACGGCGCCCTGGCCGGACGATGCTAACATGGTCCAATGCGCGGCATGGGTAGGAACGAACATGAAGAGGAATCCGCCGACATGCGGCGTCGACTCCTGGCAAAGCGGGATATGAGAGTTGGATACCGGCGGATAGTCCCACTCGTAGTAAGGCATGGAGCAGTGATAGAGAGGGTTTCTGGGAGGGGATAGGATAGACCCCGGCATCTGTAGTCCCCCGCGGCGCGCTCTATACGTCGTGTTCGGTACGTTCGGATTCTTTGGGCTCTTCTGGGGGACGTTCGCCGTATTGCTGGCGGACCTGAGTTGGGCGTTGGTACTCTCGCCCGGTCCTCTCGGGCTCGCCCTGTTCGCCGGGGCTGCGGCTTCGATAGCGGCGATGGCGGCTTTCGGTTGGACGGCGGACCGTTTCGGGCGGCGGGTGTTTCTGATGATCTCGGCGGGCGTCTTCGGGCTAGGCATAGCAGGGCTCGCTGTCGCGGATAGTTACGCGGCCTTGATCCTCGTCCTGATAGTCCTCTACGCCGCCTCCGGGCTCTACGACGTGGGGATAAACGCCGCCGCCGTGGACCTGGAGAAGTCTACCGGTCGTCGTTACATGGCCCTCCTGCACGCGACGTTTAGCGCCGGTGGGGTGGCCGGGGCGCTCTCCGCCGGGGCGCTGCTCCAGTTCGGGGTCGGGTTTCGGCACGTTTACCTTATGGTCCTGATCCCGCTGTTCGCCCTGATCCTCGCCGTAACGACGATTCGCTTCCCTGCGCCGGCGTCTTCGGAACAGGAGACAGATGCCGGGCGCTATGATCTCTTCGGGAGCCTGCCGTTGCTGTTCGTGGCGGCGATAGCCACGCTGGGACTGCTCTCGGAAGGAGAGATGGAGCACTGGTCCGGCATCTACCTCCGGGACACGGTAGGGCTCCCGGCGCTATTGGGTGGTTCGGGGGTCGCCGTCTTCTTCGCGGCGATGGCGGTGGGACGCCTCGGCGCGTCGCTCATCATAAGCCGCTTCGGGAACCGTAGAACCTTGCTGGGCGCCGGGATGCTCGCGGTAGGTGGAATGACGCTCGCGCTTTCTACCATGAAGCCCGCCGTTATCATCACAGGCTTTCTACTTGTGGGGCTGGCCCTATCGGCGGTCGTGCCGGTGGCCTTCTCAATGGCTGGGGACGTCGCGCCGGGGCGGGCCGGGAGCGCCATCTCGGTCGTGACGACCTTCGGGTACGGCGGATTTTTGCTGGGGCCGGTGATCGTGGGCGGCCTTGCGGAGCTATTCGGGTTACGGATCGCCCTGGGGACCATAGCGATTGCGGGGCTTATGATCTTCTTGCTCTCGCTCCGGCTAGACCGGCAGCGTAAGGAGCAGAGAACTTGACTATTATCTACTCGACGAGTCGAATACCCGGGCCGGTCTGCCTGTGGAGGCTAAAGTCCGGGTTCTCTTACTCGCCGCGGGCCGCGCGGGAGAGTTGCTCTTCGGCGTCGGCGACCTCGGTGTCCTCGATCCTGCGGAACAGGGGTTTGGCCCCCGTTACCCGGTAGCCTTCGGGGAGCTCCAGGTCCGAAACGCGGGCGATAGGACCGGTAAAGAAGCTCTGTAGCCGCTCTACGGCGTCCGGCACGTAGGGCGCGGCGTGGTAAGCGACGGAGCCGAGCAGGACGGCGCAGGCGTACAGTGTGGCCTGTGTCCGCTCGGGGTCCTCTCTGCGGGTCTTCCAGGGAGCTTCGGAGTCGAAGAACTGGTTGGCGCGGCGCCCGAGGGCCATTAGCTCTCCGAGCGCGTCGCGGGGGCGTCCGGCGAGCATCCTTTGCTCGTAGCGGGCCTCTATCTCCTTGAAGTCCTCGAAGGTTTCCAGCGCGTCCTGCGGAAGCTCGTCGGGGCGGGAGGCTTCGCCGTGGAAGTATTTCTCGGTGAACGTGAGGACGCGATTTACGTAGTTGCCGAGCGTGCCGATCAGGTCGTTGTTCACTCGGGCCTGGAACTCGCGCCAGGAGAAGACGACGTCTCCGGTCTCTGGCAGCGTGGAGGCCAGGTAGAACCGCAGGGGGTCGGCCGGGAAGCGATCGAGGGCTTCGTGGAGCCAGACGGCCAGGTTGCGGCTGGTGGACATCTGCATCTGGCGCCGCTCGCCGCCGACGGCGACCTCCAGGTTCATGAACTCGTTGGCCGGGATGTCGTGGGGAAGGATGAAGGGCTCCTCACCGTCCTCAGCGGTCCCCATTAGCATGGCGGGCCAGACTTCAGCGTGGAATACGGTGTTGTCCTTCCCGATAAAGTGTACGAGTTTGGTGTCGGGCTCCTGCCAGTACTCGCGCCAGCGATCCGGGTCGCCGACCAGCTCCGCCCACTCCATCGTGGAGGATATGTAGCCTATCGGGGCGTCGAACCAGACGTAGAAGCGCTTGTCCTCGAAGCCGGGCTCCGGTATCGGCACGCCCCACTGAATGTCCCGCGTGATCGGGCGCGGCTCCAAGCCGCCCTCAACGATCCCGAGGATGAAGTTCTTGACCGAGGTGCGCCAGTGTTCCTGGCCGCCGACGTACTCTTTGAGACGGTCCGCGAACTTGGGGAGGTCCAGGTACAGGTGCGTCGTCTCCCGGGCTTCGACGGGGCCGCCGGTCACCTTGGAGTGGGGTTCTATTAGCTCGTAAGCTTCGTACCACGAGCCACAGTTGTCGCACTGATCGCCCCGCGCCTCTCTGTAGCCGCAGACCGGACAAGTGCCCTCGACGTAGCGGTCCGGCAGAAAGCGTCCCTCGGTCGGGCTGTACATCTGCTGGCTCTCGGCCTCGCTTATGTAGCCGCCCTGCTTGAGCTTCTCGTAGAAGAGTTGGGTGTTACGGGCGTGCAGCGGCGCCGAGGTGCGGGAGAAGTTGTCGAAGCTGATGTTGAAGCGGGCGAAAGTGCCCTTTATGTGTTCGTACCAGTAGTCCACGACCTCGCGGGGCTCCTTGCCCTCGCGCTCGGCGGTCAGCGTGATTGGGACGCCGTGCTCGTCGGTGCCGCCGACGTAGACTACGTCGTGTCCCCGCGCGCGCAGGTACCTCACGAACGCGTCTGCCGGGAGGTACGCCCCGACGATCTGGCCTACGTGCAACGGGCCATTGGCGTAGGGCAGCGCCGATGTAACCAGGTAACGCTCTTTTCTGTCTCTGTCCATGAGGTACAGAATAGCATCTGGGAATGGACCGCGGACTGACGTCATCTCCTTCGCTAAGTGCTCCCCGGATCCAAGAACCTTGCGCTCTACGAACGTCTGATCTGCACCTCCGCGCTGCTCACCGTATCTTGTAACGACAAACGTCAGCATATGTCCGACATCTGGATCTTTCCGCTGACGAAGGTGCATCCTGCAAACGCACCTCGTGCGCCTTTCCTGATACCCTCGCCTGCTGGCTGCTGCTGTCCTCACTCCTCACCGGACCAGTTAGAATAGCCATGGTGGATGCCATCGACGAACTCGGACGGGGCCGTGAAGCCTACGCCAGGCGGGCGTGGATGGACGCCTACGAGGCGCTCTCACACGCAGGTCAGGCGACTCCGCTAGGAGCGGAGGACCTCGAACTGCTCGCGACATCGGCCTACATGCTCGGCCGCGACGACGAGTACGTGAGCTGTCTGGAGCGCGCCCATCACGCGTACCTCGGTACCGGTGAAGCGATGCGCGCCGTGCGCTGCGCGTTCTGGGTGGGCATGAACCTCGTACTCCGAGGCGAGATGGGCCGCGCGAGCGGCTGGCTCGCGCGCGCCCAGCGGCTGGTCGAACGCGAGGGGCGTGGCTGCGTCGAGCGGGGCTATCTGCTGCTACCGCTCATGTTTGAGCATGAGGCCACCGGTGACTACGAGGCCGCGGCCGCCACCGCAGCCGACGCCGCTGGGATCGGCGAGCGCTTCGGCGATACAGACCTATTCGCCCTTGCCGTACAGTCGCAAGGCATCCTCTTGGTCAAACAGGGGTGTGTCGTGGAGGGTCTGGGGCTGTTGGACGAGGCCATGGTGGCAGTGACCGCGGGGGAGCTGTCGCCTATCGTCAGCGGTTTTGTCTATTGCGGCGTGATCGTGGGCTGCCAGGAGGCTTATGAGCTCCGGCGTGCCCAGGAGTGGACCGCCGCCCTGACGCGGTGGTGCGAGGAGCAGCCCGACATGGTCAGCTTTACCGGCACATGCTTAGTGCATCGCGCCGAGATCATGCAGCTGCACGGTGCGTGGCCCGACGCACTGGAAGAGGCGCGCCGCGCCGGCGAGCGTTGCGCGCAGGTGAGGAACCAGTCGGCTGCCGCCCAAGCCTTCTACAGGCAAGGGGAGATCCGTCGGTTGCAGGGGCGGTTCTC
>JALYGE010000063.1 GCA_030777225.1 Actinomycetota bacterium | reverse complement strand
CCTCCTTATCTTGGCCACTACCAAACGTCGGTTTTATGCCCCGTAGCCGGGACTCCGAAACACGTCAAAGGTGTCCTACCGTACACCCTGGAGGCGGTCTATCTTGGCGGCTAGTACGAAGTCGCTCTCCGTCAGGCCGTTTATTTTGTGGGTGAAGATTTCCACCTCCGCGCGTCCCCAGGTGAGGCTGATGTCCGGATGGTGGGCCTGTTCCTCGGCCAGCTCGCCGACCCAGTTTACGAAGTCCAGTGCCTCCCGGAAGTTTTTAAAGCGAAACTCCCGGCGAATGTGATGATCCTCTACTACTTCCCACCCGGGGATCTGCCGGTGCAGCTCTTCGAGCTCCTTGCCCTTTAGCGGCGGCACGTCTCCCTTGCAGGGCACGCACGTTTTCTCTGCCAGATCCGTCATGGTTATTCCTCCTTACGCGGGTTGCGATCCTCGCGATTTCCTGATCCTCCGGTTAGCCGACTCTGGAGACGTGTTTCTCGTACAGGTCTATGGCGTGAAGGAACGCTTCCCTGGCCTCTTCGGGGCCGTAAACCTCTCCGACCGTCACTTCTTTGTCCTCCAACGCTTTGTAGTCCTGGAAAAAGCGCTGGAGCTCATCCGTGCGGTGCGCGGGCAGGTCGTCGTAGTGCTCGTAGTTGCGGTACTCCGGGTCGTCGAGATGGACGCAGATGATCTTCTCGTCGTTCTCGCCGTCGTCCACCATCGGCATCATTCCGATGGGCTTGGCCCGCAAGATACTCAGCGGCTGGACGGGTTCCTGCATCATGATCAGCATGTCTAGCGGATCGTCGTCGTCTCCCAGGGTCTGCGGTATGAAACCGTAGTTGGCCGGGTAGACGACGGACGAGTACAGGACGCGGTCTACCAGCAACAGCCCCGTCTCTTTGTCCAGCTCGTACTTGACCTTGGAGCCCTTGGGGATCTCGACTATAACGTTGAATTCCTCGGGGGCGTCCTCGCCGATAGGGACGTCGTGCCAGGGATGGGCCATTGTACGCTCCTCCAATTCGTCTGCTATCGACCAAAAGATACTACGCTGGGTGTGCCGGCGCGACCGACACCTCCGCGCCGTTGAACGTCTTCTACTGTTCGCATAACATCCCGTACATAGGAAAGGAGCGCTACGCGGGCGGCTTCAGGAACGGGTTTCAGGACATTCTGGCGGATAGGAGAACATGAACGTCTTTATAGGGGTGGACATCGGGACCACGAGCACCAAAGCAATCGCCTACGATCAGGAGGGGGGTATCCTGGCCGAGGAGTCCGCGGGTTACGACCTCCTCTCACCTCAACCTGACAGGGCGGAGCAGGACCCGGACGGGATCCTGGAGGCTGTCCTCAACTCCCTGGCGAGCGTCGCCCGAAAAGTCGTGCAGGAGTCCGGTGGCGAGATTTCTGGCGTATCGTTCAGCGCGGCTATGCACACCCTGCTCGCCCTCGACGAGCAAGGTGACCCTCTGACCGCCTCCATGACTTACGCGGACAACCGGGCGTCGGAGCAGGCCGCAAGAATCCGGGAAGAACTGGACGGAGCGGAGATACACCGGCGTACGGGCACGCCGGTACACTCGATGTCGCCCCTCGCCAAGCTCCTGTGGTTCGGAGAACAAGAGAAAGAAATCTTCGAGGCCGCGGCGCGGTGGGTTTCGATCAAGGAGTACGTCTTCCTCCGACTCTTTGGCGAGTACGTGGTGGACCACTCCATAGCTTCGGCCACGGGGCTGTTCAACCTCGAAGACCTGGACTGGGATGATGAAGCCCTGAACGTTGCGGGCGTCTCGCGGGAAGAGTTGTCCCGTCCGGTTCCGACCACCTACGTGATGAGGGGCATGAACTATGAGCTTGCCGAACGTATGGGACTCAACGCCGACACGCCGTTCGTGGTCGGCGCGAACGACGGGGTGCTGGCGAACCTCGGGACCGGGGCCATAAACCCGGGCGTGGTCGCCTGCTCCATCGGGACCAGCGGCGCGGTGCGGGCGGTCGTCAACGAACCCCGGGTGGACGATGGGAGGAAGCTATTCTGCTACGCTCTCGACGAGGGACGTTGGGTCGTAGGAGGGCCGATCAACAACGGTGGTATCGCTCTTCAGTGGACGCTCGAAAAACTCTTCCCCGGCATTGAGAGAGAGGCCGAAGAGCAGGGCCGGGAGACCCACGAACTGGTCAGCGAGTTGGTCGAGGAGGCGCCGGCCGGTTCGGAGGGTTTGATCTTCCTGCCCTACCTTACCGGAGAGCGGGCGCCCCACTGGAACTCCGAAGTCAAGGGCGTCTTTTTCGGGCTCACTCTCCAGCACGAGCGCAAGCACCTGGTACGGGCCGTCATGGAGGGCGTCATGTTCCAGATGTACGCCGTCCAACGCACCCTCGAAGAAGTGACCGGCGAGCCGGCGGAGGTCCGCGCCACCGGCGGCTTCGCCAACTCTCCAGTCTGGCGCCAGATCATGGCGGACGTTTTCCGGCGGGAGATCAGCTTCCCCAACAGCTACGAGAGCTCCTGCTGGGGCGCCGCGCTACTGAGCATGAAGGCTCTCGACGCCATCGACTCGCTCGACGTAGCCAACGAGATGACCCGTATACCAACCAAGCATCAGCCGGAGGAAGAAGCCGCCGCAACCTACAAAGACTTGATGGAGATCTTTACGCGCCTTTATGAACGCCTGGAGCCGGAGTTCGCGGAGATCTCGGAGTTCCAGCGTTCGTCGCGAGGAGAGGCCTGATAAACGGGCGAGCGCGCCTCTGGAAGGCTGGTTTCTCGGAACCTTTGCGTGTACATCGCGGTTCGGATACACTCCGAAGCAGGGTTTTGAGCGTGTAGACCGCCTGGTCTGCTAAAGGGAGAAAGGGGTAGATTATGTCGTCATTGGCACTATTTGGCGTAATCGCCGCGGCCGTCGCAACCATACTTTTCCTGGTCATGGTGGTCAGGCTGCACGCATTCGTAACACTGCTCATCGTCAGTGCCGTTACTGCCCTGGTAGTCGGCATCCCGCTGGGCGACATCATCGATACCATCCAGACTGGTATGGGCGATACGTTGGGCTACGTCGCCATCGTGGTGGGATTGGGCGCGATGTTCGGGGAGTTGCTTCGGGTCACCGGCGGGGCTGAACAGGTGGCCCGCACGCTCGTGAGAGCCTTCGGCGAGAACCGGGTACAGTGGGCGATGGGCCTCACGGGCTTTATCGTGGCCATCCCGGTATTCTTCGACGTGGGCCTCATCATACTCATCTATCTCGTATACACGCTCTCCCAGAATCTGCGCCGCTCGACGCTCTACTACGCGATACCACTGCTGGCCGGACTCGCCACGACCCACGCCTTTATCCCCCGACTCCCGGCCCTGTCGCGGCCTCCGGAATCATAGGGGCCGACCTGGGATGGGTCATCCTCTGGGGCGTCTTGGCCGGTGTACCGGCGGTTATCGTCGGTGGTGTGCTATTCGGCAAGTACATTGGCGGGAAGATGGAAATAGGCGTGCCCGAGTACTTCCTCGAAGCCGAAGAGAATATGGAGGAAGAGCAGGAGGAGGGGAAACGCCCCCGTCTTTTGGCCTGATCGTAGGGATAATCATGGTGCCGTTGGTGCTCATCCTGATCAATACCTTAGCGGACCTGGCGCTACCCGACGACAGCACCCTGCAGGCCATACTCACGCTTATAGGACATCCTTTCTCCGCGCTGACGATAGCGGTACTACTCGCCTTCTACCTGCTGGGCGTCCGGCATGGATACTCGCGGGAAGAGGTTCAGGGGGTTGCCTCCGCCGCGCTCCAGCCGGTCGGGCTTATCGTGTTGATCACCGGCGCGGGCGGGGTGTTCGGGGCTGTCCTCTCGGAGACCGGGCTCGGAGACCGGCTAGAGCAACTGATGCAGGCGACGAACATGCCGGTCGTCGTGCTGGCGTTCCTCACGGCCGTATTGGTGCGGGTGTCTCTGGGCTCCGCGACCGTCTCCATAGTCACGGCGGCGGCCGTTGTCGCCCCCGTGGTAGACGCCGGCCAGTACTCGGCGGCGTTGGTTGGCGCCATCGTCATCGCTACCGCCGCGGGCGCCACGGTGCTCTCACGTCAACGACTCTGGCTTCTGGCTGGTCAGCCGCTACCTCGGCATGGACGAGAAACAGACGCTCCAGTCCTGGACGGCAATGGTGACGGTAGTTGGCGCGGTGGCCTTTCTGGTAATACTCGTGATCAGCCTGTTCCTATAATCAACGCGGGCGCTAGCACGAGCAGCGCTAGAATAAATAGCCCATTTGGGGACGTGAATTGTGTGACGAGCGTGTTATACAGAAAGCGTGGTATACAGAAAGCGTGGACCGGCGTGGCTTTTTGTAGCCGCTCTTCAAATATTCCTTCCGAGAAGCTTTCACGTCACCGAAGAGAGCTGCTCCACTCCTCTTTGTGCGGCTCCATAACGAAGAGAGTACCGGAGGTCGGGCTCGAACCGACACTCCCCTTTCGGGGAACCGGATTTTGAGTCCTCGCTACTATGTCCCGATACGTTCTAGTCAACAGCAGTGTGTGGCTTAGATAAAGGGAAAACCCGGTCCTATAGAAGGGCCGGGTTCTTTTGCGTCCGGCCCTGTTCTACCCTCTATTGTCATAGTTAGTCATCTTGGCGTTCCTTCCAACGGCGCCAACGGCTGGTGCTGGCACATCTTGGAGTGCAGTATCTTTGTTTGCCAGATTTTGGGTTGAATATTCGTTCGCATCCCGGGCAAGTTGCGAGCGGCGCTTTGTTCGCAATGAGAAAAGCGAACTG
>JALYGE010000062.1 GCA_030777225.1 Actinomycetota bacterium | reverse complement strand
TTCGGGGACGTTCTTGGCCAGAACCTTCGTAATCGCCGCAGTCAAGGTCGTCTTGCCGTGGTCTACGTGGCCTATGGTCCCCACGTTCAGGTGCGGCTTGGTCCTCTCGTATCTTCCTTTGGACATCTCTCTACTCCTGCCTTTCTACTGGTCTACTGCTCGGCTATCTCGGCCGCGATGCTCTTGGGCACCTCGGCGTAGTGGTCGAACTGCATGCTGAACGTCGCCCGGCCCTGGGTCTTGGAGCGGACGGTAGTCGCGTAACCGAACATCTCGGAGAGCGGCACCATCGCCCGGATGACCTGACCGCTGCCACGGGAGTCCATACCCTGGATCTGGCCACGCCGGGAGCTCAGGTCGCCCATGACGTCGCCCATGAACTCCTCGGGCATAACGACCTCCACGTCCATGATCGGCTCCAGCAGCACCGGATTGGCGCGCTTGATGGCCTCCTGGATCGCCATGCTGCCCGCGATGTAGAAGGCCATCTCGTTGGAGTCGACCTCGTGGTAAGACCCGTCCACCAGCTCCACCCTTACGTCCACGACCGGGTATCCGGCCACGACGCCGGTGTCCAGCGCCTCCTGGATGCCCTTGTCCACACTCGGGATGTACTCCCGCGGGATGACGCCGCCGACGATCTTGTTCTCGAACTCGTAGCCCTGCTCGTCGTTGTGCTCGACGTTGATGACCGCGTGACCGTACTGGCCGCGACCACCCGTCTGCCGCACAAAGCGGCCCTCGATATTCTCGACCCGCTTGCGGATGGTCTCCCGGTAGGCGACCTGCGGCCTGCCGATGTTCGCGTCTACTCGAAACTCGCGCAACAGGCGGTCGAGGATGATCTCCAGGTGCAGCTCGCCCATACCGCTGATAATGGTCTGACCCGTTTCCTCGTCCGTGCGGACAGAGAAGGTTGGGTCTTCCTCGGCGAGGCGCTGGAGCGCCACGGTGAGCTTCTCCTGGTCGGCCTTGGTCTTCGGCTCGATAGCCTGCGAGATGACCGGCTCCGGGAAGACCATCTCCTCCAGCACGATCTGCTCGGGATCATCCGCCGCGATGAGCGTGTCACCCGTCCCGGTATCCGAGAGCCCGATGGCCGCCACCAGCTCGCCGGCGTAGACCTCTTCGCGCTGCTCCCGCGAGTTGGCGTGGAGCTGCAAGAGCCGCCCGATGCGCTCGCGCTTGCCCTTCGTCGTGTTCATCACGTAAGAACCGGCCTTTAGCGTCCCAGAATAAACTCGCATGTAGGTCAGTTTTCCGACGTGCGGGTCGGACTGCACCTTGAACGCCAGGGCCGACAGCGGGCCGTTCTCGTCCGCCTCGCGGGTGACCTCCTCGCCGTCCATGTTTACACCCTGGATCGGGGGCACATCCAGCGGGCTCGGCAGGTAATCTATTACGCCGTCGAGCAGCGGCTGCACGCCCTTGTTCTTGAACGCCGAACCGCAGAACACCGGCGTCATGTCGATGCTGAGCGTCGCCTTGCGGATCGCCGCCCGCAGGTCGTCGGCGTCTATCTCCTCACCCTCCAGGTAGAGCATCATGAGCTCTTCGTCCTGATCGGCGACAGCCTCCAGCAGCTTCTCGCGATACTCCTCGGCGAGGGTCTTCATGTCCTCGGGGACCTCGGTCTCTTCCCATTCGGCGCCGAGGTCGTCCTTATAGATGATGGCCTTCATCTCCACGAGGTCCACGATGCCTCGCAGATCGGCTTCAGCCCCGATGGGTAGCTGAACCGGAACCGCGTTGGCCCCGAGCCGCTCCACCATCGTGCCTACGGCCTTGTAGAAGTCCGCCCCGATGCGGTCCATCTTGTTGACGAACGCGATGCGCGGAACCCCGTACTTGTCCGCCTGCCGCCAGACCGTCTCGCTCTGCGGCTCGACACCCGCCACGGAGTCGAACAGCGCGATCGCACCGTCCAACACCCGCAGGCTCCGCTCCACCTCTACAGTGAAGTCCACGTGTCCGGGCGTGTCTATAATGTTTACCCGATGCTGTTCCTGGACGCGGCTATGCACCATGTCGTCCGAGGTGCTCTTGCCGTTTTTGGACGATCCTTCGATGCCGCCCCAGAAGACGGTGGTGGCGGCGCTGGTAATGGTGATGCCGCGCTCGCGCTCCTGGGACATCCAGTCCATAACGGCGTTGCCGTCGTGGACCTCGCCCAGTTTGTGGGTGAGGCCCGTGTAGAGCAGGATACGCTCGGTCGTCGTCGTCTTGCCCGCGTCGATGTGCGCCATGATCCCGATATTTCGGACCCGGCGGAGCGGGATCTTTCTAGCTACTTGTACAGCCATGGTCTCCTGATCACCACCTGTAATGTGCGAACGCCCGGTTGGCCTCGGCCATCCGGTGGGTTTCCTCTTTACGGCGGACGCTCGCCCCGATGTTGTCGTTGGCGTCCAGGATCTCGCCGGCCAGCCGCTGGCCCATCGTCTTCTCCCGGCGGGCGCGGGCGTAGCCGACCATCCAGCGCAGAGCCAGCGTGTTCGCCCGGCGCGGCGCAACCTCGACCGGCACCTGGTAGGTGGCGCCACCGACCCGGCGGCTCTTGACCTCGATGCGTGGCCGGATGTTATCGAGGGCGTTGTTCAGCACCGTGACCGGGTTGCTACCGGTACGCTCCTCTATAACGGAGAGCGCGTCGTAGACGAGCTTCTCAGCGGTGCTCTTCTTACCGTCCAGCATGATCTTGTTGATCAACTGCTGCACGAGCACGCTCCCGTAGACGGGATCCGACAAAACTCTTCTCTTAGGTGGGGCTGCGCGCCGCGGCATCTCTCTATCCTCCTACTGCTTCTTGGTCCCGTACTTGGAGCGGCTCTGCTTGCGGTCGTTGACGCCCAGAGTGTCCAGCGCGCCGCGCACGACCTTGTAGCGCACGCCCGGCAGGTCCTTTACCCGACCGCCACGCACCAGCACCACGGAGTGCTCCTGCAAGTTGTGTCCCTCTCCCGGAACGTAGGCCGTAGCCTCCACGCCATCGGAAAAACGCACCCGGGCGATCTTACGCAACGCCGAGTTCGGCTTCTTCGGGGTGGTGGTCGAAACGCGGGTGCAAACGCCCCGGCGCTGGGGCGCGCCCTGCAAGGCCGGCGTCGCCGCCTTCTTCTTCTGCTTCTCTCTCTCTTTGCGCACGAGTTGGTTCGTCGTGGGCATGGCCGCGCCTTCCTCTCTGTTCTGTGGAAAAGGGGCTTACAACAAAAGCTACGCGCCGCGGTACAAGAGCAGCTTAAAACCGCTCATAACCACGACGCGTAATTTTAGGATCAGGAAGCCGCTATGTCAAGCTCGTCGATCTCCCGCGCCTCGTACCCTTCGACCGTTACGGTGAGTTGCCGGTAACGGGGCAGCCCGGTGGCCGCCGGGATGAGCTTCCCGATAATGACGTTTTCCTTGAGGCCGGCCAGGTCGTCCACCTTGCCCTCGATAGCCGCGTCGGTCAGGACGCGAGCGGTCTCCTGGAAGGAAGCCGCGGAGAGGAAGCTGTCGGTGGCGAGCGAGGCTTTGGTTATGCCCATCAGGACGGTGTGGAAGGTGGCTGGCTGGCCGCCCTCTTCCTCGACGCGCTCGTTCTCGGCCCGCACGGTGAATCTGTCGGCGACCTGCTCGGGGAGCAGATCCGTGTCGCCCGGATCGTCGACGATGACCTTGCGGAGCATCTGCCGCACGATGACCTCGATGTGCTTGTCGTGGATGTCTACGCCCTGGGCCTTGTAGACCCGCTGGACCTCGGCGACCAGGTAACGCTCGGTGGCGGTGGTGCCGCGGTCGTAGCGCAGGTCGTTCTCCAGGATGGCGTGCGGATAAAGGGCCCCGTCCGTTATCGGGGTGTTCGCCGTGATCTCCACTCCCTCGACTATCTCGGCGCGCACGAGCTGGCGCTCCACCGTGTAAGCTCGACTCTCGATTCCGTCCGGCGAGGTGACGACCACCTTGATCAGGCGCTCGTAGTCCGCCTCTTCCAGGGTGACGTGACCGTCGATCTCCGAGATGACGGCCTCACCCTTGGGATGCCGGGCTTCGAAGAGTTCCTGCACCCGCGGCAGACCGGTCGTGATGTCCTCGCCCGCGATACCCCCCGTGTGGAAGGTCCGCATCGTGAGCTGGGTGCCTGGCTCGCCGATGGACTGGGCCGCGATAATACCGACGGCCTCGCCAACGTCCACGGGACGGTACGTCGAGAGCGCCCGACCGTAGCAGGCTTGGCAGACCCCGTGCGGGTTCTCACACTTCGACGGCGTACGCACCGCGACCATCGTCTCGCGCGGCAGCGACTCCTGCCACGAGGCCAGAACCTGGGGCGTGATGTCCGTGCCGGCTTCGGCGACGACCTCGCCCGTCTCCGGATCGGTGAGGTCCCGGGCCAAGAAGCGCGCCGCGACGGAGTCGTTCGCGTCGCCCCGGCCGCCGTCGAGGTAGAGCGGCAGCTCGATAAAGCCGTCGCTGCCGCAGTCCTCGCCGCTCACCACCACGTCTTGGGCCACGTCCACCAGGCGGCGGGTAAGGTAGCCCGAGTCGGCGGTCCGCAGGGCGGTGTCGGCCTGACCTTTCCGGGCGCCGTGGGTCGAGGTGAAGTACTCCAGCACCGAGAGGCCCTCCATGAAGTTGGACTTCACGGGCTCGTCGATGATCTCGCCCTTCGTATTCGTCATCAGGCCGCGCATACCGGCGAGCTGGGTGATCTGGGAGTAGTTACCCCGCGCGCCGGAGTTGGCCATCATGTAGATCGGGTTGAGGCGCCAGAGGTTGCCCTTCATGGCGTCCTCGACCTCGTTCTTGGCCTGGGTCCACAGACCGATGACCCGCTCTAGGCGCTCGTCGTCGGAGATAAAGCCCTCGTCCCACTGGTCCTGGATCTCGTTCACGAGGCCCTCGTAGCGACCCATGATCTCTTCCTTCTGCTCCGGCACGACGATGTCGTTCTTGCCGACGGAGATCCCGGCCTTCGTGGCCGTGTGGAAACCGACCCTCTTCAGCGTGTCCAGAAGCTGGCTGACCAGCTCGGTGGGGTAGCGGGCGACGTACTCGGAGACGAGGTCCTTGATCTCACCCTTCTTCAACGTCTCATTGACGTAGGGATAGGAGCCCGGCTCGTAGGCCTCTCCGAGGTAGTCCCGGAGCGTCTGCTCGACGTTCTCGTTGAATAACACCCGCCCGAGCGTGGTCTCCATCCGCTCGCCGTTGCGGCGGGCGATGACCTTGTCGTGCAGCTTGAGCGTGCCCTCTTTGTACGTCGCCTCCGCCTCGTCGTAGGAGGAGATGAGACCCTTGACCTCCTGCTCTTCGAAGTCTTCGGGGGCGTAGGTGATGTAGTACAGGCCGAGCACCATGTCCTGCGACGGGACCGCGATCGGGAACCCGTTCGCCGGCAGCAAGATGTTCTGCGTCGAGAGCATCAGCACCCGCGCCTCGGCCTGCGCCTCGGGTGAGAGCGGCACGTGGACCGCCATCTGGTCGCCGTCGAAGTCCGCGTTGAACGCCGAACATACGAGCGGGTGGACCTGGATGGCCTTACCCTCGACCAGCACCGGCTCGAAAGCCTGAATGCCGAGGCGGTGGAGCGTCGGGGCGCGGTTCAGGAGCACGGGATGTTCCTTGACCACGTCCTCCAGCACGTCCCACACTTCGGGCCGCAGCCGCTCGACCATCTGCTTGGCGCTCCGGATGTTGGGCGCGAGCGCCCGGTCCACGAGCACCTTCATCACGAACGGCTTGAACAGCTCGACCGCCATGAGACGCGGCAGGCCGCACTGGTGCATCTGCAAGTTCGGACCGACCACGATAACCGACCGTCCGGAGTAGTCCACCCGCTTACCGAGCAGGTTCTGCCGGAAGCGGCCCTGCTTGCCCTTGAGCATGTCGGAGAGCGATTTGAGCGCCCGGTTTCCGGCGCCGGTAACGGCCCTACCACGACGTCCGTTGTCGAAGAGGGCGTCCACGGCCTCCTGGAGCATCCGCTTCTCGTTGTTCACGATCACATCCGGCGCGCCCAAGTCCAGCAGCCGTTTGAGGCGGTTGTTCCGGTTTATGACCCGCCGGTACAGGTCGTTCAGGTCGCTCGTGGCGAACCGTCCGCCGTCGAGCTGGACCATCGGCCGCAGGTCCGGCGGCAGCACGGGGACGGCGTCCATAACCATCCACTCCGAGTTGTTGCCGCTGGACCGGAAGGCGTCCACGACCTTGAGGCGCTTTATGGCCTTCTGGCGCTTCTGGCCCCGGGAGGTACCCACGATCTCTCGCAGCTCGGCGGCCTCGTGTTCCAGGTCCACCTGCGAGATGAGGTCTCGCACGGACTCGGCGCCCATGCCGCCGCGGAAGTACACGCCGAAGCCGTACTCGTCGCCGAAGCGGTCCTTCATCTCGCGGAAGAGCTCTTCGTCGTCCACGATCTGGCGCGGCTCCAGCGTCTGGAACTCCTCCCAGGCTCGCCGGACGAGCTCTATCTGGTCTTCCATCGAACGCTGGATGTCCGCGATGGTCTCCTCGGCCTCTTTGCGGGCCTTCTCTATCTCCTTCTCGCGGTCCTCCTCGGGAATCTCCGCGTACTCCTCGGTAAGCTCGTCCGGGGAGCTCTCACCCTTTATGACGCTCTCGCGCTTGGTACGGAACGCCTGGGTGGCGGTGATCTCTTCGTCCCGGTCCTCTTCGAGCTGCCGGATCTCCTGCTCGACCTGTTCGCGCAGGCTGTCTATGTCGTTCGCCCGCTCCTCGCGATCAACCCACGTAACGATGGAGCTGGCGAAGTACAGCACCCGGTCCAGGTCCTTGGGACTGATGTCCAGCAGGTATCCCATCCGGCTCGGCACGCCCTTGACGAACCACACGTGGGCTATCGGGGCGGCCAACTCGATGTGGCCCATCCGGTCGCGCCGCACGCGGGAGCGGGTGACCTCGACGCCGCACCGCTCGCAGATGATGCCCTTGAAGCGGATACGCTTGTACTTACCGCAGTAGCACTCCCAGTCCTTCGAGGGACCGAAGATCCGCTCGCAGAACAGCCCGTCCTTCTCGGGACGGAGCGTCCGGTAGTTGATGGTCTCGGGCTTGGTGACCTCGCCGCGGGACCACTCACGGACCTCCTCGGCCGAGGTGAGGCCGATGGAGATCTTCTCCAGCTTGTTTATGTCTATGTCGCGCTCGGTGTTGCTGCGCACTATGCCCTGCTGCAATCTACATCCCCCCTGTGGAGAAGGTGTCCGGTGCATCGTCTAAGTTGCCTGTAGGTTCCTCGCGGCTCAGGTTGATGCCCAGAGCGCGGGCGGCCTCGTCCCAGTCGGTGCGGTCGCCGTCCTCGGAGGCGGCCTCCGCGTTGTAGACCGGCTTGACCGAGAGCCCGAGCGACTGCATCTCCTTGAGCAAGACTTTAAAGCTCGCCGGGACCTGCGGGTCCGGGATATTCTCGCCCTTGACGATGGACTCGTAGCTCTTGACCCGACCCACCCGGTCGTCGCTCTTTATGGTCAGAAGCTCCTGCAGGGTGTGCGCCGCGCCGTAGGCTTCGAGCGCCCACACCTCCATCTCGCCGAACCGCTGGCCGCCGAACTGCGCCTTACCGCCGAGCGGCTGCTGGGTAACCAGCGAGTACGGGCCGGTGCTCCGCGCGTGGATCTTGTCGTCCACCAGATGGAGGAGCTTCAATATGTACATGTAGCCGACAGTGATGCGGCCGTCGAACGGCTCGCCGGTGCGCCCGTCGTAGAGCGTCACCTTGCCGCCGCGGCCCATGCCGACATCCGAGCTGCCGTTGTTCCGCACCTTCTCGATGGCCTCGTCTATATCGCTCACCTCGGCGCCCGAGAAGACCGGCGTCGAGACAAAGGTGGGTTCGCTGCCGTTTTCTCCGAGCCCCTTGCTGGCGGCCCACCCGAGATGGGTCTCCAGGATCTGGCCGATGTTCATCCGGCTCGGCACGCCCAGCGGAGACAGGAGCACGTCTACCGGCGTCCCATCCTCCATGAACGGCATGTCCTCTTCGGGCACGATCTTGGAGATGACGCCCTTGTTGCCGTGCCTACCGGCGAGCTTGTCGCCCTCGGATATCTTGCGCTTCTTGGCCACGAAGACCCGGACCTGCTCGTTCACGCCCGGCTGCAACTCGTCGCCATCGTCCCGCGAGAAGCGCTTGACGTCTATGACGACGCCGCCCTCGCCGTGCGGAACCTTCAGCGAAGAATCCTTGACCTCGCGGGCCTTCTCGCCGAAGATCGCGCGGAGAAGTTTTTCCTCCGGCGTCGGCTCAGACTCGCCCTTGGGCGTCACCTTGCCGACGAGCACGTCGCCCGAGTTGACCTCCGCCCCGATACGGATGATGCCGTCGGCGTCGAGGTTCATGAGAACGTCGTCGGAGGCATTGGGGATGTCCCGCGTGATCTCCTCGGGACCCAACTTGGTGTCGCGGGCCTGCACCTCGTACTCCTCGATGTGGATGGAGGAGAGGGTGTCGTCCTTTACGAGCCGCTCGGAGATGATGATCGCGTCCTCGAAGTTGTAACCCTCCCACGGCATGAACGCCACGAGCAGGTTCTTGCCCAAAGCCAGCTCACCCTGGTCGGTCGAGGAACCGTCGGCCAGTATCGTACCGGCTTCGACCTTCTCTCCCTCCGAAACCAGCGGCCGCTGGTTGACGCAGGTGCCCTGGTTGGAACGCTCGAACTTCCTCAATCGGTACGTGTCGGTCTCACCATCCTCACGCCGGACCGACATCGCGTCGGACATTACCCGCTCCACCGTGCCGGCGTTGCGCGCCAAGAGCACGTCTCCCGTATCCGCCGCCGCCCGGAACTCCATGCCGGTGCCAACATATGGAGCCTGGCTCCGCAGCAGCGGCACGGCCTGCCGCTGCATGTTGGCGCCCATAAGCGCCCGGTTGGCGTCGTCGTGCTCCAGGAACGGGATCAGCGCGGTGCCGACCGAGACGGTCTGGAGCGGGGCCACGTCCATGTAGTCCACCTCGGAGGGCGAGACACTCGAAACGTCGCCAGCCCGCGTGCGGGCCAGGACCTGCTCCTCGGTGATCTCACCCGTTTCCGGATCGACCGGCGTGTTGGCCTGGGCGATGACCAGCTCTTCCTCTTCATCGGCGGAGAGGTACTCGATCTCATCCGTGACCTTGCCGTCCACGACCTTCCGATACGGCGTCTGCACGAAACCGTACTCGTCCACCGCCGCATACGTTGAGAGCTGCCCGATCAGGCCGATGTTCGGACCCTCCGGCGTCTCGATGGGGCACATCCGGCCATAGTGTGTCGGATGCACGTCCCGGACCTCTATAGGAGCCCGCTCCCGGCTCAGGCCACCCGCGCCCATAGCGCTGAGGCGGCGGCGGTGCGAAAGCCCGGAGAGGGTGTTGGTCTGATCCATAAACTGTGAGAGCTGCGAGGACCCGAAGAACTCCTTGATCGCGGACGCCACCGGCTTGGTGTTGACTACGCTCTGCGGCGTAATGGTGTCGGTATCCTGCGTGGTCATCCGCTCGCGCACGACCCGCTCCATCCGGTACATCCCGATCCGGAACGACTCCTGTACCAACTCCCCCACGGTCCGCAAACGGCGGTTGCCGAAGTGCTCGTACTCGTCGAGCTTGTGCCGGATGCGCTCGTAGTTGACCCGCCCGAACTCCTCTTCGTCGGCTACCTCCTGCGAGATGTTCAGCAGCCGCTTCAGGAGTCCCTCTATGTCCTCGATGGTGAGCGTGTGGACATCCATGTCCACGTCCACCTTGAGCTTCTTGTTGACCTTGTAACGACCGACCTCCGAGAGGTCGTAACGCTTGGAATCGAAAAAGAGTCCGTCCACCAGGTTCTGGGCGTTATCTAGGTTCACCGGCTCGCCAGGGCGCTGACGCCGGAAGACTTCCAGCAGCGCATCCTCGCGAGAGGCGGTATCGTCCCGCTCCAGCGTCTTGCGCATCAGCCACGAGTCCTCGAAGCGGGAGAGGATCTCCTCCGGCCCGCCCATGTCGAGCGCCTTGAGCAGCACCGTGACCGGCAGCTTCCGCTTCCGGTCGATACGGACCGAAACGTAGCCTTTGCTCTCCACCTCGAACTCCAGCCACGAACCGCGCGCCGGCATCAGGCTCGCCGTCAGAACCTGCTTTGTCTGGTCCTTGGGCTCCATGACGTACGCTCCCGGCGATCGCACGAGCTGGGTCACCACGACCCGCTCCGTCCCGTTGATGACGAACGTCCCGGAGTCGGTCATGAGCGGGAAATCGCCCATAAAGACGTCCTGCTCCCGCAACTCCCCGGTCTCCTTGATGATGAAACGCACCCGCACGAACAGCGGCGCGGCGTAAGTCTTGTCCTTGGACATGCACTCATCCACCGAAACCGGCGGATCTTCGAAGTGCGCCTCCCCGAACTCCACGGCGTAGGAGCCCGTGTAGTCCTCTATGGGGGAGATCTCCGTTAAAGTCTTGCTTATGCCCTCGTCCAGAAATTTCTGGAAGGATCTACGCTGAATCTCTACGAGATTGGGTATCTGAAAATCTGCGGTCTGGGTCCGGGCATAGGGATGCCGTTTCCGGCGCACGACAGGGGTCACCAAATTAGCTCTCCTCCGCATGGATCGTTAAAGAACGGCTGAACACGCAATCGAGTATCTTACCGCGCATATACGGATAAGTCAAGGAGCGCACCCAGGCGTTCTACAGAATTACATATGCCCATATAAGGCCAGTCTGAACCGGCGACCGGCAGTGTAGCACCTTTCGTAGCAGGTCAGCAAGTCAGCCGATCAACTCGCCAGCTTTTTGCTTCCGGCAGGCCGATACGGATACCACCGTACGCCCACCCAGATGCCGATCCTTTAGCGGCACGCAAAAAGCGGCGCTCCCGCACGGAGAGCGCCGCCCGCTCCAGTCCTTCTGGCTGGCTGAAGTGCTGCTGGCGAGCTTACTTCAGCTCGACGGTGGCGCCGGCCTCTTCCAGCTTGCTCTTGAGGGCCTCGGCGTCCTCCTGAGAGAGCGCCTCCTGCACCGGGTTCGGGGCGTCGTCCACGAGGGCCTTCGCCTCTTTCAGACCGAGGCCGGTCGCGGCGCGGACCTCTTTGATGACCTGGATCTTCTTGTCGCCCGCCGCCGTAAGAACGACGTCGAACTCGGTCTGCTCCTCTTCCGCCGCGGCAGCGCCGTCGGCCGCCGGAGCCGCCGGACCAGCGGCGGCAACCGCCGTCGCCGACACGCCGAAACGCTCCTCCAGGGCGCTCACTAGCTCCGAAAGTTCGAGAACGGTCATGTTCTCGATGGTCTCCATCAACTCTTCCTGGTTTACCGCCATTTCAAAGTCCTCCTAGACTCTAGTTACTACGACTACTCCGCGCTTCGCTTCTGCTCGGCGATCTGGCCGAGCGCGACGACCAGACCCTGCACGGTATTGTTGAGCACCGTCACAAGACCCGTGAGCGGCGACGAGATGCCACCGACGACCTGGGCGATCAACTGCTCGCGTCCCGGCAACTTACTCAGGGCCACCACGTCCGCCTCGCCCAGCACGCGCCCCCCCTCCAGGAGACCGCCCTTGAGCGAGAACGCTTCGACCTGATCCGCGAACTCGGCCATCAGCTTGGCGCTCGCTACCGGGTCCTCGGAGAAGGCCAGGGCTGTCGGCCCTACCAGAAACTCCGAGAGCCCATCGACCCCGGCGGCGTCCGCCGCCCGGCGGGCCAACGTGTTCTTGGCAACCACGAAGTCCACGCCCGCTTCACGGCTGCGGGCGCGCAGCTCGGTGCTCCTCGCTACGTCCATCCCCTGATAATCCACGAGCACCGCCGAGCCGCCCTGCAGCTTTCCGGTGAGTTCCTCGATCACCTGCGCTTTCTCTTCCCGTCTCATCCAACTCCTCTACAACTCGAAAACCCCGGGGCCGCAGAGGCACCCGGGGCTGTGAAGTTCCCGATAAACTCTACGACCTCGGCCGGGTACCTCTCTGGCTTTAAGCCCCTCTCGGAGCCCCAACTGTCTCTGGCCTCTATTCTGTTGGCCCGTTCGGGCCTTACGGCCTATTCAGGCCCGCAGATATTACTCCTTCTCGATCGAAGGGTCAACCTTGATCGAGGGTCCCATCGTCGTGGTGATGGAGATGCTCTTGAAGTACCGGCCCTTGACCGGCGCCGGCCGCACCCGCTGAAGTTCGTCGCGCAGGGCGAAGTAGTTCTCGATCAGGCTATCCGCGTCGAAGGATTTTTTGCCCAGGATCGAGTGGATGATGCCGTAGCGGTCAACCCGGTACTCGATCTTGCCGCGCTTGATGTCCCCCACCGCGCTGCTGACGTCCATCGTGACCGTCCCGCTCTTGGGGTTCGGCATCAGGCCGCGCGGACCAAGGATCTGGCCGAGCCGCCCCACGACGCTCATCTGGTCCGGCGTCGCAACCGCCACGTCGAACTCCATGAAGTTCTCATCCCGGATACGGGCCGCGAGGTCGTCCGTCCCGACGACATCCGCCCCGGCCTCTTCGGCCTCGCGGGCCTTCTCTCCCTCGGCGAAGACCGCCACCCGCTGCGTCTTCCCCGTGCCATTCGGCAGCATCATCGTGCCCCGCACCATCTGGTCCGCCTTACGCGGGTCCACGTTCAGGTTGACGTGAGCCTCGACACTCTCGTCGAACTTGGCGGTATCGAGCTCCTTGAGCAACTCTATCGCCTCGCGGGGCGCGTAGAGCCGCTCCGGGTCTATCTTGGCTTTCTGTTCCAGAAGTTTCCTACCCATTGACCGTAATCCCCATGCTCCGGGCCGTACCCTCGACGATCTTCGCCGCGCCGTCCAGATCGGCGGCGTTGAGGTCCGGCATCTTGGTTTGCGCTATCTCTTCCACCTGGGCCCGGCTGACGGAGCCAACCTTCTCCCGATTCGGCTCGCCGCTGCCCTTCTCCAGGCCCGCGGCCTGCTTCAAGAGAAACGCCGCCGGGGGCGTCTTGGTTATAAAGGTGAACGAGCGGTCTTCGTAGACCGTGATCTCGACGGGGATGATCTGGCCCATCTGGTCCCGCGTGGCGTCGTTGAACTGCCGCACGAACTCCCCGATGTTCACCTGCGCCTGACCCAGCGCCGGCCCGACCGGCGGGGCGGGGTTCGCCTGCCCTCCGGTGATCTGCAGCTTCAACTTGCGCGCTACGCGGCGCCCGCGTCCTCTACCCATAAAACACCTCTCGGTTTCTCTTCAGATTTCCCTAGAGCTTCGCTACCTGGCTGAACGAAAGTTCGACGGGCGTCTCGCGCCCGAAGATGGAGACCAAAACCTTCAGCCGCGACTGGTCTACGTTGATGTCGGAGATCTGGCCCTCGAAGTCCGAGAGCGGCCCGCCGATGACCCGCACGGTCTCGCCGACCTCGTAGTCCACGGTGGTCTTGACCTTTTCGCGAGTCTCCTGCTCGCCCGGGTGCAGGAGCCGTTCGACCTCCGCCCGCGACAGCGGTATCGGCCGGTCCCCCGCGCCGACGATCTGGGTAACGCCCGGCGTCTGGCGGACGAGCTGCCAGGTGTTGTCGTTCATGTCCATGTTCACCAGGATGTAACCAGGGAACTGACGCTGCACGACGGGAACCTTCTTGCCGTTCTTGATCTCGATGACGCTTTCCGTCGGGATGCGGATCTCCCCGAAAAAGCGATCCAGGCCAAGAGACTCGATCCGGCGCTCCATCGTGGTGCGAACCTTGTTCTCGTGCCCGGAGTATGTGTTAACGACGTACCACTTCTTCAAAACAAACGCTCCCGCTACGAGAAGATCAATCGCGCCAGGCTGCCGAAAACGAAGTCCCAGGCAGCGACATAGACCCCGAGCGTCAGCACGATAATAATGACCACCAACGTGCTTTGCCGGAGCTGCTCCCGGTTCGGCCAGCTTACTTTCCGCAGCTCGGAGCGCACCCCCCGGACGAACTCCCGCAGCCGCGCAATGCGGCCCTGGGGCTGCTTTCTATTCTGTTGCTGCGAACCTCTGGCTCCTCTAGTCACCGTGGAGCCTCGTTTTTTGCCCATCTCTTCCTCGCCTGGCTTTCTCTACAAGAGCAGGGCAGGAGGGACTCGAACCCCCGACCTGCGGTTTTGGAGACCGCTGCTCTTCCAACTGAGCTACTGCCCTCTGCTACCTCGTCTCCCGATGGGCCGTGTGTTGCCGGCACCACGGGCAGAACTTGTTTAGCTGAACCCGATCCGGAGTGTTACGCCGGTTTTTCCGCGTGTGGTAATTCCGGCGCTTGCACTCGTCACAAGCTAACGTTACTAATTGTCGCACAACTTTCCTCCAAATCACAGGAGCGGAACGTCAGGTCCCGCTCCCGCCGGTCAATACGCTTCTACTTTACTCCACTATTTCGGTAACGACGCCAGCACCTACAGTACGCCCACCCTCGCGAATGGCGAAGTTCAACCCCTCATCCATCGCTATGGGGCTGATGAGCTCCACGTTCATTACCGTG
>JALYGE010000061.1 GCA_030777225.1 Actinomycetota bacterium | reverse complement strand
GTCAGCACGTCATTAACGGTCAGCTTTGATGGTGAAATACCATCATCCCTATCTTTCAGTGCTTCCCGTAGTGCTTGTTTAGCTTCTCTCTTGGTTACTCTGTAGAGGTAGCGATTCCTACCATCGGCATCCACATATTGAGCACACCAACGCTTGTCTTTCCGCTGGTATACGCTGCCATTTCTCACTTATTTCTGTCCTTTCTTCTGTCAAGTGAGAAGAGAAATGAGGGAATTCGGCTTTGCTCCGCCTTGCGCGGCGTGGGTTAGAATCTGCGGACCATGAAGGTACGCGTTAGCTTTCCACTCCACAGCGAGGGTACTTTGGGACGGGCGGCGTCCGTCGCATCCCGCCACCCTTCTTACCAGGTAGAAGGCCGCAACGGCACAGCCCGGGCCTGCGTAAACCTGGAGCTGCCCGCCGACTGGCGGCCGCTGGACGAGTTCTCCGGGCTCTTGCGGGGAGAGCGGGAGGTCGAGTACGCGGCGGACGGCGCGGTGGTGCCCGGCGAGGAGCTCTTCGCGGGCCTGCGGTGTTTTTTGCGCAAGCAGCGTTCCGGCACGGCGGCGAAGGAGTGGTGTACGCCGCGGTCGTTGGAGGGAAAGCAGCTCTTCCCGTGCAAGCAGATCCACGTCTACGACAACGAACACCTCACGAACAACTCCTGGTACGCCTTCGGCGAGATGGATGAGGGCGGCGTCTTCCGGGTGAACAAAGACGAGATAACCGACCGCGTACTGGCGGACCTCGGGCCGTGCGTCCGCTGCCCGATCCTGGACCTCGACACGACGGCCGAGATCGTGGCCCGCCTCCCGGAGCAGATAGATCCGGGGCGGGATACGGGCTGGCGCTACAAGGAGAGCGGCCCCGTAGAGAACTGGTCCGTGAGCAAGTCTCACGGTGGAGCCGAACCCGGGAAAAAAGAACCCGACGAAGAGAAGCAGAGCCTCTTCGAGCGTCTGGCGAGCAGCGTGCGGAGCGGCGGCGCGGGGGTGGCGGCGGCGAGCGGGGCGACGCCCGGCAGCCGCAGCGTGCCGGAGACCCGCTACGAAGACGTCGGCGGGATGCGCGAGACTATCGCGATGGTGCGTGAGGCCGTCGAGCTACCCATAACGCACCCGGAGATCTTCAAACGCCTCGGCATCCGGCCGCACAAGGGCATCCTCTTCTACGGCCCGCCGGGGACCGGCAAGACGCTCCTGGCGCGGGCGGTGGCGCGGGAGTGCGGGGCGCACTTCATCGCCGTTTCGGGGCCGGAGATACTAAACAAGTACTGGGGCCAGAGCGAGGCGCGCCTTAGAAACATCTTCAACGAGGCGCGGGTTAAAGCCCCGGCGGTCGTCCTCTTCGACGAGATAGACTCGTTCGCCTCCTCCCGCGACATGATGAGCGAGAGCTTCGAGGCGACGCTCGTCTCACAGCTCCTCTCGCTCATGGACGGCATGAACGAGCTGGGACAGGTGTGCGTTATCGCGACGACGAACCGTCCGGGGGCGCTGGACTCCGCCCTGCGGCGTCCGGGCCGCTTCGACCACGAGATCGAGGTGGGACTCCCCGACGCCGAGGCGCGGTTGCACATACTAAAGATCCACACCAGAGACATGCCCACCGACTCGGACCTGGACCTGGAGCAGATCGCCCAGGTCACCGGCAGCTACTCCGGCGCCGACCTCGAAGGTCTCTGCCGCGAGGCCGCCCTGGTCTGCATGCGCCGCACGGTGAACCTCCGCGACTTCGAGCGCCGCATAGCCTCTCACCAGCTCTCCGCGCTCTCCGTCACCACCTACGATTTCCGCACCGCCATGAAGCGCGTCGGTCCCAGCATCCGGCGGTAGAGAAAATGACCCGATCCGACGCAGAAATCATCCGCGGAATTCCAGCCAGCGATGAGCGTGCCGATGCGCTCGCCGTGTAGCATAACGACCGGAGGGTCAGATCCTTCGCCGATGTTCGCGAGGCGTATGCCGCGCCACTCCCGGTAGCGCAGTTCGTAGGGAAGGCCGGGCAGGTTCTCGAAGCGCTCGTCACGGGTACGGAGCGTTATGCCCGGATCAGGCATGCTTCACGTTTACGTCCGGGGCTTTCGGCGAATGCACCACTTTGTAGAAGGCGCCGCCTTCCCGGGGCAGTAGCTGGTAGCCCGCCTCGTGCAGGAGGGCAAGTGATTCCCCGCTGATCCCGTTGGAGGCTACTATATAAACGGGCTTGTCGTCTTTGGTCATGTGCTTTTTGGTAAACCTCAGCCAGCGACCTTCCGCGTCGCTCTCCAGGTCATCCTCCAGGAATGGAGAGACGAGCTCGAGGTCTGTCCGCCGGTTCTCTACCAGCTTCATGTACCACATGCTGCTGCCGTCGGTAATAACGGTCGCGCCGGGCTCGGCGTTCTCGGCGATGGCTTCTATGGTGTCCCGGGCCTCGTAACGGTCGCTGTAGTTTGCGGTGAGGTAAGTCCCGTTCGTCCCGATCAGGGGCAACACGAGGGCCAGGAACGCCACGAAGACGAGCGCTTTCGGCGCCGCCCGGAGGGTGGAGGAGAGGGTCACCGTCGAGAGGACGAGCCTCGTGCCCTCGATCAGGGCGATGATGCCCGGCGCCACGAGGACGCAGAGGATCAGGTATGTCGGGACGAAGTAGACCCAGATGTCGGCGATGTTGTACTCCAGGGCGTACAGTAACCAGCCCGCGTAGAGAAGCCCGAGCAAGGTGAAGACGGGCCGGTCGCGGTGGAAGAGGCTCATCAAACCTATGACGGCTACCAATACGAAGAACCAGTGGAACTGCTGCGAGAGGTACACCCGGTACATCTCCATGCGCCCGACCAACTCAACGGGACCGAAAGCGAGCATGTGCTGCCCGAAAGGTATCCCCGAGACGAAAGCCAGAAACTTCAGAGGGGTGTCCGGGTCATAGGCGGCGAAGGGAGGGTCTACGATGGACCTTATAGGGAGGTACAGGTATGGCGTGAGACCCAGCGCGAAGAGCCCGGCCCCCTTGAGCCGGAGCCGCCGGTCCGACAGCTTGCCGCGTTCCGTAAGCCGCACGAAGAGCAGGCCCACGAGCAGGAGCAGCCCGCTCGTCATGTGGTTGGTCATCGCCAGCCCCGTCAGAAACGCCCACAACAGAAGGTAGCGGTCCTTTCGCGTGTTCCGCCAGAGGAGCAGCACAGAGATGCAGAGCGCTATAAAAAGGGCGTGCAGAGTATAGACTTCGGCTATCACCGACTGTTCCCAGAAAGTCTGGCTCACCGCGAGGAGCGTCGCGGCCGCGACGGAGGGGAGCACGCGGCCGGTGATCTGACGGCATACCACGAATACGAAGAACACGGCCGCCGCACCGAAGACGGCGGAGGCCAGGTTCACCCTGTAGGCCACGTCACCCACCGGCAGGTAGGTAAAGAGCTTGGCGAGCAGCAGGTAGATCGGGTAGCCGGTAGGGTGCGAGATGCTCAGCACGTAGGCCCGTACCTGAAAAAGACCGGCGTCGTAGAGACCTTCCTCCGCGACGCGGGAGAGGACGGTGGGGGCGAGCGTGATCAGGTACAAGATGAATGCGGCCAGCGCTACCGCGAACCCGGCGAATATGCCGGGAACCCTGGCAAAGAGAGTCCCTATAAAACCTGAACCGTACCGCACGGCACGAATTTAACTACAAGCTACACGCTTCGACCACTTACACGGAATCTCAGCTGTGACCGGAGAAGATCCAGCGCCGGCTCCTCAACTTCGCGCAGAAGTTCGATGCCCCCGAATAAGGCCGATCCCCAGCACCAATAGTCCCATCGCCAGCGAGATCGCGCCGAGGTAGGCGAGGTATATAAAGGAGTTTGGCTCCGTGGCCTCGGGCGAGAGGACTGAGAGAAAGAAGGCCGCGGGCATCAGCACAGCCGCAGCCGGTATCGAGTGCCGGACTACCCGTTTGAGGGTTTCGGAGAGCGCGGCTTCGTCCGCGTAACGGAGTGTCACCAGCGATAGTATGAGCAGTACGCCCGCGTGGGCGTGACCGGCCCGCCAGAGGTCCTGCCGGAGCTGGTTCCGGGCGTACTCCGGGTCGCCGATGAGCAGCGAGAGGTGCTCGCTCCCCCAAAGACGACCGTGGGCAGCAGAATCAGCAGTATGCCCGCGGTTAGACGGGATTCCCTACTCAAGGGCGTCCCTCCGGCGCTCGACGCTGCGAGCCGGATCCCAGAGCGCGTAGAAAAGCCCGCCATCGCGCGCCCGAACTTCCAGGTATCCGCTTTTGGATAGTTCTTCTAGCATCCGGTCCGCCTCAGCCACCGAGAGCGAGGTCTCCATGGCAACTTGGGCGGGGGAGAGCTCTCCATGATCCCGCAGCGCTTCGAGCAGCTCCCGCTCTTTGCTTCTTGCCGACTCGTAAACCTTCTGTTTGCCGGACGGCTCCGAATAAAGCTCCGCCAGCCCACGCGCCAGCAGGCCGAACGCCGGGAAGGAGACCCAGCCGTAGGTCGTGAAGATCCACCAGAGTTGCGGGACGAACACGACTAGGAAGACGCCGGATAGCGCCACGGGTGCCAGCGTCGTTAACGCTGCCGCGATCTGAGATTTCGGACTCATGCTCTCCGTTTCGACCCCGAAGAAGCTTCCGGGACCGCCGTGGCCTACCCATGAGCCGCACCGGTGACTACGAGAGTAGCGTTGATCGTGCCCAGGTTCATGGTTACGGGCGTTCTTCAGGTGAGTTGTGCCGCGCATTACTCCTCCTCTCGATACGGATTTTCGGGAGACGGGACGGCGGGCTCGTTTTCCCCGCGCATCAGGCGCCGCCGCGCCGTCTCCCTGCCTCCGACCGCCCGGACGGGCTCGGTGGCCTTCGCGAGCCCGAAGACGGGCATGTTCGAGTAGATCGCCTCAAAGTTCCCTCGCTCCACGATATATGTCTCGTGGAAGATACCGACGCTGCCGTCCTGCCCGACGCTCCGGTTGAAGCGTTGCCAGGCCGGCAGGTGTGGATCGTTTGGGTTTCTTGCAAACCGCTCCAGTTCCTCAAAGGTACGCCAGTACTGGAGCACCGCAGGTCCCCAGCGGTAGAGGAAGAATTCCGCGCCGAGGAAGCCCTTCTCCGGGTGCTGATAGAGTTCTTTGAGCATTGGTCCCATAGCCCGTAGCGTCGGGAGCCACTTCCTCACGGCCAAAGGCCTGTTTATTCGCATACCAATCAGGAACACAACGAACGGTTCGTCCGCCCTGGCGGTGAACCTTCCCGGCACGACTTGGACCATAATAAACAACCTCCGAATCAGATCAGACAGTAGGGGTGCTGTGGGAGGCCCCGGTAGGCCTCGCCTGGGTCATCCCACAGGTGACGGCCGCAGGGTCTTTGTGAAGCGGAAGCCGCATCCCGATCAGGAACACGACGAAAGGCTCCTCCGTCTGCGTCGTGAAGCGGCGCGTGATCGTCTGCGCCACCAACCGTTCCTTTCTTCTACAATCTTATCCTCCCGAACCGGCTCTATAGCCGGCGTGAGCTCGCCGATCTGGCGCTGCCCGAAGAGGTGGAAGAGGCGGAGCCCCCGCCGGTACTTTTTGTGAAAGGCTAGCGCGGCGCTTTCCGGGGCTTCCCCTTCGGGCAGTGGCCGAGCGATGCCTTCTACCCTCGTGCCTTTCTCTTTGCCCCAGGCGTTGCACGGGGCCAGCATCATCCGCGGATCGTTGCGGATGCGCTTCATCTTCCCGAGTCGGGCTCGGTCGTGGCGTAGAGCCGGCCCTCATGCAGCGCGAACCATAGGGGCGTTGAGACCGGCTCGCCACTTTTGCGGAAGGTGGTGAGGTTGATGTAACTGTGGCCTTCGAGGTACTCGAAGGGGTGCGAAGCACTCCGCTCGTCCTCGACGATCAACTCCCGCACCGGCAGGCGGCGAACCTTGAGCTCGTCTATAGAGAGTTGCTGTATCCTGGCGCGTTTGATCGCGAGTGACCGGATCGCCAGCGCCCCTATCGCCACCGCTCCGCCCGCCGCCGCTCCCACCGCCAACGCTCCTAAACTCGTCGCCCCGAGCGAGGAAGCTCCCTTCGCGGAAGCCACCCGCGCCTCGTAAAGCGCCCTACCTTTCTGCATCCGGTTACGCGTCGTCAACCCAGATCTCCTCTCCAACGCCGGCTCTCGGGCTCACAGTCGCTTTATGTAAATCCTGACATATGGTACTCTACGCTCTACTGGTGTATATGTCAAGGC
>JALYGE010000060.1 GCA_030777225.1 Actinomycetota bacterium | reverse complement strand
CCGTACCGCTCCATCCTTTCCACGAAGACCACATCTTCCATGATCGGTATCGCGGGAAAGCCCCCGAGCGCTTCGTAGACGTCACGCCTGACAAATAGACCAGAGTCACCATAGTAGCGATTCTGGCGGCGGTTGACGGGGCCGAGGATCTCCAGCCAGCGTCCCAGCAGCCCGCCATCCGGGTAGCGTAGACGAAAATTCCCGCCGACAGAGCCTTCGCTTATCGCGCCGGTTATCTGCGCTGCCAGGTCTTTAGGTGGCACCACGTCCGCGTGTAGGAAGAGCAGTACGTCCCCCGTGGCTTTTTCGGCGCCGGCCCGAAGCTGAATGCCACGTCCCGCCTCGGAGCGCACCAGACGGATCGGGGGCTTTACCAAGTCGCTCGTCCCGTCGCTAGATCCGCCGTCCGCAACGACAACCTCGTCGACGCCGGGCGCAACGGCGAGGCGTCCGAGCAACACGCCGAGCGCACTTTTTTCATTCAAGGTTGCTATTATGATTGAGAGCCTCAGGGCGCAATAGCTTTCTATCTTTACCGTATAATCCAGGCCGTTACTCGACGCGTCGAGCCGTATTCTATAACTCTTGAACGGAGGTGATCCCGGCTTGCTCCAGATCGGCACCCGGGCTGAAGACCTGTCGCAGATCTCTACAGACCTGCTCGTGGTCTGCCTGCACAAAGGCGAAGAACCACCGGAGCCTGTCCGCGACGTGGCGGACCCCGCAATCTCCAACGGAGACTTCTCCGGCAAACAAAACGACACGACCCTGCTCTACACCGGCGGAGCCATCGCGGCCCCGCGGCTGATGCTGCTAGGTCTTGGCGACGAAGGCTCGTTTACCCTGGAGAAACTCCGCCGCGCCGCCGCCACGGTGGCGAAAAAAGCCCGGAGCGTGAAGGCCGAAAACGCGGCTTTCGTTCCGAAAACACCGGAAGGCTCGGGCATCGAGGGTGTGGCCCGGGCAACCTCCGAAGGCGCAACGCTCGGCCTCTACCGCTTCAACCGCTACAAGCCTGCGGAAGAGAACTCAGACGCCGACGAAGGAAGCCCGGCGAGCTTCGACGTGGTTCTCTCTTCCGAAGAAGACGAGGAACCGGCCAATCGGGGCATCCGCGAGGGTGAGTGCCTCGCCGCGGCTGCCATCCTGGCGCGCAACCTGGCGAACGAGCCCTCCAACACGGCCACCCCCGAGTATCTCGCGGAGCGGGCGCGGGAGATCTCCGACGATCACGGCATGGACCTTACCGTGCTCGACCGGGCTGGCATAGAGGCCGAGGGGCTTACCGGGCTCGCCACGGTCGGCCGCTCCGCCTCCAACGAGCCCCGGTTCATCGTGCTGGAGCACCGCAAGGGCGGCGACGCCGCCCCGGTGGTGCTGGTCGGCAAGGCCGTCACCTTCGACTCCGGCGGAATCTCCATAAAGCCCTCCGCCGGTATGGAGGAGATGAAGTTCGACATGGGCGGCGGCGCGGCGGTGCTCGGCGCGATGGAGGCCGCAGGACGGCTGGATCTCCCGCTGAACGTCGTCGCCCTCGTGCCGGCCACGGAGAACCTGCCCGCGGGTAACGCCTACAAGCCGGGCGACGTACTGAGAATGCACTCGGGAAAGACGGTGGAGATCGTCACCACCGACGCCGAAGGACGCCTTATTCTGGCCGACGCCCTCTCCTACGCGAGGCGCTACGATCCCGCGGCGGTCGTGGACTCCGCCACCCTGACCGGCGCGGCTATCGTCGCGCTCGGGCATCACGCCTCCGGCCTCATGGGCAATGACGAAGACCTGATAGCCGAGGTTCAGGCCGCCAGTGAGACGACCGGCGAGAAGGCGTGGCCGCTGCCGCTCTTCGAGGAGTACACCGAGCAGATAAAGGGCGATACCGCCGACATAAAGAACAGCGGCGGCCGGTACGGAGGAGCCCTGACCGCCGGGGCGTTTCTCAAGGAGTTCGCCGATTATCCCTGGGCGCACCTGGACGTGGCCGGTACGGCGTTCGGTAAAAAAGGCAACGCCTACACGCCAAAGGGCGGGACCGGGGTCCCGGCGAGGTTGCTGGTCGAGTTTCTCATAGGACGCGCAGGAGGACGTGTATGATCCTGGAAATGCTGACCGTCGGGCCATTCCAAGAGAACTGCTACGTGATCGGGGATGAGGCATCGGGCGAGGGAGCCCTTGTAGATCCCGGCGACGAGGCCTACCGCATAGCGCTCGCTGTCGAGCAGACGGAGGTGGAGATCGGCCAGATCCTCCTGACTCACGCCCACATAGACCACATCGGTGCCGTCGCCCAACTGGCCGAAGAGTACGCCTGCCCCATCCTGATCCACGCCGAGGCCGAACCCATGCTCGCGCAAGCCCCGACTCAAGCGATGATGATGGGCCTCAAGTTCGGCAAGGTCCCATCTGCAGACCGCTATATCGAAGACGAAGAGGTGGTCGAGGTCGGCGGCCTGCGGCTGAAGGCCCTCTACACACCGGGCCACGCGCCGGGCCACCTGGCCTTCTACGTCGAAGAAGAGGGGCTCGTGCTCTCCGGCGACGCGCTCTTCGCCGGGAGCGTGGGCCGGGTAGACCTGCCGGGCGGCAGCATGGAGGTTCTGATGAACAGCATCACAGAACGGCTCTTGACCTTGCCGGACGAGACCCGCGTCTACCCCGGTCATGGCCCGGAGACCACGATAGGAAATGAGAAGGCGTACAACCCGTTTCTGGCCGGAGGAGGGTTACTTTGAGCGAGAGCGTCCACCAGCATCGGGAGGCGGCCCCGGAGCGCGTCCGGGTCGCCGCCCTCACCATAAGCGACACCCGCACCCCCGAAAATGACACCGGCGGCGACACGATTCAGGAGTTGCTGGAGGAGGCTGGACACGAGATCGTCGTCCGCGAGATCGTGCGGGACGATGTGGCCCGGATCCGGACCACCCTCGTAGACCTCCTGAACTGGGACGATGTGGACTCCGTGGTCACCACGGGCGGGACCGGCATCTCCGCCCGCGACACCACCTACGAGATCGTGGAACAGATGATCGACAAGAAGCTCGACGGGTTCGGTGAGATCTTTCGCATGCTCTCCTACGAGGAGATCGGGGCCGCCGCCATGCTCAGCCGCGCCACCGCCGGCGCCGTCGGCAACAAGTTCCTGGCGTGCCTCCCCGGCTCCCGCAACGCCGTGCGCCTGGCGGTCGAGAAGCTCCTCGTCCCCGAGATGGCCCACATAGTCTTCGAGCTTCGCAAACACCGGGAAGGAAGTTAGATGGAACGCGAACCCCTCTCTCCCGAGAACGAAGCCCTCTGGCTCAAGCTCTGGGACCTGTGGCAGCAGAACGAGGAGGAGGACGTGATCCTGGACTCCTCCAGGCTCGAAGACATAGAGGAAGAGGTCCCCGCCCTCGAAGGTCGGGTCCGCACCGCGCTCGCCTACCTCCAGCGCGCCCGCTACATCCAATACCGCTCCGGTGTCGGTGACGGGGGCATCGAGCCCATCCTCTACGACGTCTACGAGCCGAGGTAGACGAATCCTTGAACAGCATCTGCGTCTTCTGCGGCTCCAGCTTCGGTAATGACCCCGCTTACGAAGAGGCGGCTCGCTCGCTGGGCGCGACCTTCGCGGACAGAGGCATCACCCTCGTCTACGGTGGCGGGAAAGTTGGCCTGATGGGGGCGGTGGCGGACGCGGCCCTCGAAGCCGCCGGCGAAGTAATCGGAGTGATGCCCAAGGCCCTCGTCGAACGCGAGATAGCGCACGAACAACTTACCAAGCTGCACATTGTGGGCTCTATGCACGAGCGCAAAGCTCTCATGTCCGAGTTGGCGAATGGGTTTATAGCGCTACCGGGCGGCAACGGCACGCTGGAAGAGTTCTTCGAGATTTTGACCTGGGCGCAACTCGGCGAGCACCGGAAGCCCTGCGGCCTGTTGAACGTCGGCGGATACTACGATCCCCTGCTCGCCGTCTTCGACCACATGGTCGCCAACGGTTTTCTTTCGCAAGAACACCGCTCGATCGTGCAAGTCGAAGCCTCGCCGGAAGATATGCTTCGCGCTTTATCCCGCTATCGTCCCCCAGAGACCATCAAGTGGATAGACGAAACGGAAACGTAGCAACAAGAAGCGGCCAACCGTTATTAGCAACGATTGACCGCTGACCTGCTAAATAGCTGACCGACTTGAGTTGCCTTACGTCACAGTAAGCTGGTGGCCCTCCTGCTTGTAACGAGCAGCCATCTCCTCTAACGTTATGGGCTCGTAGTCTCCGGCGTTACCGGCCTGGCCAAAGGCTTCCATTCTCGCCAACACTACCTGCTTCATCGCTTCTCTTGCCGGCTTGAGGTAGTACCTGGGATCAAACTCTCCTGGACTTTCGGCAAATGCTTTGCGGATCGCGCCGGTAGAGGCAAGACGCAGGTCTGTGTCTACGTTTATCTTTCTTACTCCGTGCTTTATGCCTTCCTGGATCTCTGCTACCGGTACTCCCCAGGTCGGCGCTATCTCTCCTCCGTACTGGTTGATGATGTCTACCAGCTCTTTGGGTACGCTTGAGGAGCCGTGCATTACCAGGTGGGTGGTGGGTAGCTTCTGATTGATCTCTTCTATTATGTGCATCGCCAGTACTTCTCTATCTGGCTCTTTGGTGAACTTGTAGGCTCCGTGACTGGTGCCTATGGCTACCGCTAAGGCGTCTACTCCAGTCCTCTCTACAAACTCTACCGCCTGCTCGGGATCGGTGAGGTTTACTTCTCCTGAGCCGTGCCCATCTTCTATGCCCCCCAGGGTACCTAGCTCTCCTTCTACCGTTACTCCCCGCTCGTGGGCCATCTCTACGACCTCGCGGGTTACTTCTACGTTGTACTCAAAGCTCGCAGGGGTCTTGCCGTCGGCCTCTAAAGAACCGTCCATCATGACGCTCGTGAAGCCCAGCTCTATGGCGCTCTTGCAGGTCTCCGGAGAGTTGCCGTGGTCCTGGTGGAGGGCTACGGGTATCTCGGGGTAGACTTCTTCTGCGGCTTTCATCAGGTGGAAGAGGAAACGGTCGTTGGCGTACTTGCGGGCTCCTCGACTAGCCTGGATTATTACCGGGGAGCCTGTTTCCTGGGCGGCCTCCATTATTGCCTGTACCTGCTCCAAGTTGTTGACGTTGAAAGCCCCTACCCCGTAGGAGCCTTTGGCCGCCTCGTCTAGTAGCTGACGCATCGTTACCAGTGCCATCTCTTTTTGCCTCCTCTATCCTGGTGCCGGTTCTCTCGTAGGAAGTATAGCTGTTTCTAGCCGAACATAGAAAGGAGCGCCCCTGAAGAGGCGCTCCCAGACTATCTCTAGTTTGGATCAGGCGTAATTTACGTCTATCCGGTCACCACGAACCACGTAGCGGGTTGACCAGTTCGGCCCCATGGTCCAGTAGTCGCCGTAAGCCTCCGTGCAGGTCTGCAAGGAGATCATGTCCCGCCCCGCAACCGGGTTCGACACCCACACCTCGGTGGGATCCACCTCAAGGATTTCGGTTACCTCATAAGTATAAGTCGTGCCGTTGGCATCGGTCAGGTAGATAACGTCCCCATAGGTCATCAGCGGCAGGTTGTAGAACTGGTAGTAGCTCGCCGTCCCCGGCCAGCCCAGTCGGTGAGCCGAGATGTAGGGGTTCGCGCTCTCCTGCCACGGGAAGCCCGACTCTTTCAGCTTGGCGGCCCCGTAGTCTAGGGTCACGGGATCGCTACTGTTGTACACGGCGTTGTCGTAGAGGCCCATCTTGGGAACCGTGAGGTACATCGTCTTGTCTTGCGGAGGCGGTGGTGCGACGGGCTTTGCCTCGGCCTGCGCGGATTCACTCTCCGCTGCCTCCTCTTCAGCAGCCTCTTCCTCTTCGGCGACGGCGGCTTCCTCTTCGGTGGGCTGGGCCGGCTGCTCTTCTGCAACCTCCTCTACGGCTTCCGGAGCCGCGGCGAACAGGGGTAGCTTTATCCGCTCTACGATAGAGTTGCCCGCCGTCTCCTGTGTCGAGGTAATGCTGGAAAACAGCAGTGCGCCAAGCAAAAGGACTCCCAGCGACGCAAACAGAACGAAGCCTGCTCTCCGCCGCCGTTTACGAAATATACGGCGATCAGACTTATTACCCATGCGCGGATTCTAACAGTACATTTCGCAATGTGGTAGGCGTATAGAGGGAGATTTTTTAAGTTTCGTGAATGGTCATTGCCGTCTCTAGACTGTCTGTGAGATAGGACCCTCAACATCTTGGGTACGGAAAATTTAGTATACAGGCCCGATGGGCCCCGTTTTTGGCCTGGGGTGACCCCGCATCATGGAGTAACATATGCACTCGTTAACGGCATTGATCATCGATGAAAGAGCTTCGGGTAGAGATTGCATACGGAGGTTAGAGAGAAGAGCGAGATTTCGCGCCGAGAGGCCACGCTCGTAGCCCGGGATTTGAGAAAGAGCTACGGGGAATTTCGGGCCGTAAAAGGCGTGGGTTTCGAGGTCTACCGGGGCGAGTGCTTCGGGTTTCTCGGTCCGAACGGCGCCGGAAAGACCACGACGATGAAGATGATCTACGGCACCGCCGTGCCGACGGGCGGGGAACTGACCGTAGCTGGCCTCGACGTTAAGCGCGAGGAGCGACGGGTCAAGCGTCGCATCGGAGTCGTGCCCCAGGAGAACAACCTGGACGACGACCTGAAGGTCAAAGAGAACCTGCTCGTTTACGGAAGATACTTCGACCTGCCTAAGAAGGTAGTCCTGCAGCGGGCCGAAGAGTTGCTGGAGTTCGTGCAGCTCCTGGAAAAGGCCGACTCCAAAGTGGAAGAGCTCTCCGGCGGCATGAAGCGTCGGTTACTCATTGCCCGCGCGCTGATAAACGACCCAGACATCGTGGTGCTCGACGAGCCTACGACGGGCCTGGACCCGCAGGCCCGCCATCTGGTGTGGGACCGGCTCCGGGAGTTGACCCGGGAGAACAAGACCCTGATCCTCACGACGCACTACATGGAAGAAGCGGCCCAGCTCTGCGACCGGCTGGTCATAATGGAGGGTGGTGAGATCATCGCCTCCGGTTCGCCGCGGACCATGATCGAGGAGTACGTGAGCCCACAGGTCCTGGAGTTCCGAGCCCGCCACAAAGCGCTGGAGCAGCTAGAGCAGCTTCTCGACGGCAATACCGACGCCACAGAGAATACCGGCGACGCGGTCCTGGCTTACACCTCGGACGCCGATTCGGTGCTGGAGAAGGTTCGCAGCTCCGGGATAGAGATAGACAACACCGTGGTTCGGCAGGCCGGGCTGGAAGACGTGTTCCTCCGGCTCACGGGACGGAGCCTGATCGAGTGAGCAAATCCTCCTTTAGAGTTCCGTCGCCTCGCGGTTCGTTCCGGGTCTGGCAGAGGAACATAACCATCTTCCGCAAGTATTGGAAGACGATCCTGTTCCCGAACCTCTTCGAGCCGCTGCTCTACCTCGCGGCCCTGGGGCTCGGGCTCGGCGCGTTTATCCAGGAGGGTGGCATAGATGGCCGCAGCTACGTGCAGTACATAGCGCCGGGGCTCCTAGCCTCCAACGCCATGTTCGCCGCCTCCTTCGAGAGCACGTTCAACACCTTCGTAAAGCTGAAGATAGACCGCATCTACGACGCCATAATCACCACGCCCGTCAACGCCGAAGACGTGGTAGCCGGCGAATACCTCTGGGCAGGAACCCGCGCCGCGCTCTACGGCACCGGCTTTCTCGCGATGCTCACGGCTCTAGGAATCATCTTCGACGAGCCTCTCATAGTATCTTTGTGGGCGGTCTTCATCCCTCCGATGCTGCTCGTCATAGGGATTATGTTCAGCGTTATGGGAACCTTGTTTACTAGCCTTATACAGCGTATAGACCTCTACGCTTACTACTTTACGCTGGTCGTGACACCGCTCTTTCTATTCTCCGGCATCTTCTTTCCCATAGAGTACTTCCCCGCGCCCGTCCCCCAGATCGCCTGGTTCACGCCGCTCTACCACGCCGTAAACGTCTGTCGGGAACTCGCCACCGGCCCCTCGCCCGCGGTGCTGATAGACGTGGCCTGGATCCTGGTCTTCACCCTCGGGCTAGCGATGCTACCGATCCACTTTATGCGGAGCCGGCTTATCAGCTAAGAAGGTCACTTAGCCCAGGAAGATCAGGGCGACATTGGAGAGGGTGAAAAGCCCGATAACGATCAGGGTTAGCCGGGTCAGGTTCTTCTCCATAATGGTCGTGCCGGAGAAGGTGCTACCCATCCCGCCGCCAAAGGAACCGGAGAGCCCACCCCCCTTTCCAGAGTGGAGGAGTATGAGCCCGATCAGGGCGATGCACAGTAGAACGTGGAAGAACGCAATGATGTAAGTAAACATTGTATTACTGTATCATATGAGCTTCGTTCTCTCTACTATTCCTCGACGGGATAGTCTTGCTCCGCGGCTGCGCTGATCAGCTCTGCAAAAGACTCGACTTCCAGGCTCGCGCCGCCAACCAGGCCGCCGTCCACGTCTTCTTTGGCGATGATCTCCTCGACGTTTTCGGGTTTCATGGAACCGCCGTAGAGGATGCGGACGGTGTCTGCGAACTTGTCGCCCTTGAGCTCTTTGAGGAGGCCCCGGATCCGGCCTATCGCATCCTGGGCGTCGTCCGGGGAGGCCGTATCGCCGGTCCCGATTGCCCAGATAGGCTCGTAGGCGAAGACGATCTGGTCTCCACTTATGTTGTCGTCGATCTCTTCTAAAACACGCTCTACCTGGCCGGAGACTTTGTCCCACATCTCGCCGCCGTCACGCTCTTCTTTGGTCTCCCCAACGCAAACTACGGGCAGCAGGCCGGACTCTATGGCTTTGGCCGTTTTGCGGGCGACCAACGCGTCGTCCTCGCCGAAGATCTCACGCCGCTCCGAATGCCCCACGACGACAGCCTGCACGCCGAGGTCCAGCAACATCGGCGCCGATACCTCACCCGTATAGGAACCGGAATCCTCGTAGTAGAAGTTTTGCGCCCCCGCTATTACATCGCTGTCCTCCGTCATCCGGGCTACCTCGGCGAGGCAGGTAAAGGGCACGAAGACCGCCACGTCTACTCCTGCGGAGTCTTCCGCCCGCGGAAGGAGCGCCGCCGTGTAGTCCTGCGCCTCCCGGATGGTTTTGTTCATCTTCCAGTTGGCTGCCATCATCGGCTTTCTTGCCATGTTACCCCTCCTCTTTGTTCGGCAGGACCGCCACACCCGGCAGCTCTTTGCCTTCCACGTACTCCAGCGAGGCGCCGCCGCCGGTCGAGATGTGGCTCATCTCGTCCTCCAGGCCGAGCTTGTTGACCGCGGCGACCGAGTCACCCCCGCCGATGACGCTCGTGGCATCGCTTTCGGCAACCGCCCGCGCCACGCCCTCGGTGCCCTTCGCGAAGGCGTCTATCTCAAACACCCCCATCGGACCGTTCCAGAAGATGGTCCGCGCATCCGAAAGGTGTCCGCCGAACAACTCGACCGTTTCGGGGCCGATGTCCAACCCCATCTGGCCGGCGGGGATACCGTCGACCTTTACGGTTTGTGTGTCGGCACCCTCTTCCATCTTCTCGGCGACAACCACGTCTACGGGGAGCACCAGTTTATCGCCGGCCTTCTCCATCAGGCGCTTCGCCTCTTCGAGGTAGTCCTCTTCGACGAGGGATTCGCCGACCTCGTAGCCCTGGGCTTTAAAGAAGGTAAAGCACATGGCCCCTCCGATAAGCAGGGTGTCGGCGACCCCGAGCAGGCTCTCTATGACCCCGATCTTGTCCGATACCTTTGCCCCGCCGAGGATCGCCACGAACGGGCTCTCCGGGTCTTCTAGCACCGAGTCGAGGTAGTCGAGCTCCGCCTCCATGAGAAGACCCGCCGCCGCCGGCAGTCGCTCGGCGACTCCGACGCTTGTGGCGTGCGCCCGATGGGCCGCGCCGAAGGCGTCGTTCACGTAGAGGTCCGCCAGCGCCGCGAGCCCATCTGAGAGCTCGTCGTCGTTCTCGGTCTCCCCGGCGTAGAAGCGGGAGTTCTCCAGCAGTACGACGCCTTCACCGTTCCATTCTTCCAATGCCTTCTCGACTTCGGGTCCGACAGCGTCGTCCAGCTTTGTAACCGGTTCTCCGAGCAGCTCTTCAAGGCGCTTCGCCACCGGGTCCATCGCGAAGTCGGGGTTGCGCTCGCCCTTGGGACGGCCGAGGTGGGAGATCAGGATTGGCTGCGCCTCCTCGGAAAGCAGATGCCGGATATTCGGCAGGGCGCACTCTATCCGGGTATCGTCGGTGACCTCGCCATTCTTGACGGGCACGTTGAAGTCCACCCGCACGAGCACCCTTTTGCCCCGGAGGTCGAGGTCTCTGACGCTCTTCTTGTTCATCGCTTCTCCCTCAGAAATACGGCCCGGGAGCGGAACGAGCCGCCCCCGGACCCGATATTGCTACTTACGGGTTCTAACCTACAGCTTCTCGCCCATATACTCGATCAGGTCACAGAGCCGGCACGAGAAACCCCACTCGTTGTCGTACCAGCCGAGGATCTTGACCGTCTTGCCGGAGGACATTGTGGACCCCGAGTCGAAGACGCACGAGTGCGGGTTGCCGACGATGTCGCTGGAGACCAGCGGCGCCTCGGAGTACTCCAGGATGCGGGAGAGCTCGCCGTCGGCTGCCTCCTTGAAGGCGGCGTTGATGTCCTCGACCGAGGCCTCCTGCGAGAGCTGGGCCGTAAGATCGGTTATGGAGCCATCGGAGACAGGAACCCGGAGGGCCATACCGTCGATCTTGCCCTCCATCTCCGGGAAGATCACGCCGACGGTCTTCGCGGCGCCCGTGGAGGTCGGGATGATGTTCTGGGCGGCGGCCCGCGCCCGGCGTGGGTCCTTGTGCGCCGCGTCCAGCAGACTCTGGTCGTTGGTGTAGGCGTGGCAGGTGGTCATAAAGCCGCTCTCCATGCCGAACTGGTCTATAAGGACCTTCGCCATCGGCACGATGCAGTTGGTCGTGCAGCTACCATTGGAGACCACGTTGTGGTTGTCGGGGTCGTAGTTCTCGTGGTTTATTTCGTAGATAAACGTGGAGTCCACGTTCTTGGCGGGAGCCGAGATGAGAACCTTCTTCGCGCCACCCTCCAGGTGCGCGGCGGCTTTCTCTCCGTCGGTAAAGACGCCGCTCGACTCCACGACCACGTCCACGTCAAGATCGCCCCAGGAGATGTCGGCGGGGTTCTTCTCGGAGAAGGTCTTTATCTCCCGGTCCCCCACCCGCAGGATGTTGTCGTCCAGGCTTACGTCCTCGTGCCAGACACCGTGAGTGGAGTCGTGCTTGAAGAGGTTCGCCAGGCTGCTGAACGGTACCAGGTCGTTCGCAGCCACTATCTCGATGTCGCCGCGCTGCATGGCGGCCTTGGTGAACAGCATCCCGATCCGGCCGAAGCCGTTTACTCCTACTCTTACAGCCACTCGTTCCTCCTATAGTTCGCTTCTTACCAGTATTTATCTATTGTGCCCGAAACCCCGGACGATTAACAGCCCCTACCGGGAAATTGTCTCGGCGAGCTTCATAAGGCGCCGGAGCCGGTGATTGGCCGCGCTCTTACTGATCCCACCGAGAGCGGCCAACTCCGAGAGGGGGGCGTCAGGATTTTCGAGACGAAGCTCCAGCATCTCCCGTAGGGCAGTAGGAAGCTCTTCCGGGTCTAGCAGCCTCAACGTCTCTTGCTGACGGGCGGCGGCGAGCGCGGTGCGGCCGGCGTTGGCGGAGTCGAAGTTGGTGACGCGGTTTGCGTTGGCCTTCGCCTCCCCGAGAACGGCCCGCGCCTCGTATTCCAGCACGGCCTCGTTCAGCCCCATCTGCGAAAGCAGGGTGGTTACGCCGTCGGCGCTCTTGGTGTAAGCGACCCAGCGTTCGCGACGGCGCACAACTTTCAGGGGGGCCCGGGAGAACTCGACGATTCGCCGGATGACTCCCTCATCTTGGTGTACGAACTCCAGGTGATGTTCCCGGCCCGGACGGGTAACAGACCCCACACCCTGGAACGCGCCGCGAAGGTATGCGGTACGGTCTACCGTGCTCCGCGAGCCGCGGATACCCTGCAACTCGTCCACAGCCGTCAGCGCCGGGTTTCCTTCGACGCGCACGGCGTAGCGGGATCTACCGAAGCTGTCCGGCTCTATGGGAGAGAGCCTGGACTCCAGGCCGAACTCTCTTCTCCAGAGACGCATTACCGACCGGGCGACGGCGGCGCTGCGGGTGTGTAGCGTTACGCCCGAGTGGTCCCGGTTTCCGATGGCGTCCACGAGGCCCGCCAACTCCGCTCGGTCGGCTCGCCGGTGGCCGGAGGCGGTCTCCGAGGCGAGTTGTCGTCGAATCTCAGCGGCGAACGAGGGCAGCCCCGCACACCTCCTCCGCGAGCCGGTCCGGGTCGTGGCGCACCCCGCCCCCGGTATCTTCGGAGAGTAACGGCGCCTCCCGGACCTCGATCCCGAGCGACCGCGCGGCTTCCGAATCCAGGTCAACCGGCTCCGCCCCTTCGGCGGCGTAGCGGGCCAGCAGTCCATCCGGCAACCCGCCGCTATGAACCAGTACGTCCGTCACGATAGGCCCTGCGTGATCCGCTATAGCCTGTAGATGATCCGCGAGCGAAAACCCGTCAGTCTCTCCCGGTTGGGTCATGACGTTCGTCACGTAGAGCACGGGACCGGAAAAGGAAGCCAGGGCTTCCCGTACCCCACCGCCCAACAGAGCCGGTATCGTGCTGGTAAACAGGCTTCCGGCGCTCAACACGACGAGATCCGCGGCTTCTACGGCCTCGATCACACCGGGCGGCGCGGGCGCGCCGGCGGGTTCTACGGTGACCGAAGAGACCCCACGGCCGACCTCCTGCGCCACCGTTTCGCCGCGGGAGACCGACCCGTCGGAGTGACGCACCACCAGGGTCAGGCTCTCCATCGCCGCCGGGTAGACCCGGCCCTTTATTCTCAGGAAACGGGCGGCCTGCTCGACGCCCTCGCAGAATCCCCCGGCCATATCCGCCAGCGCGGCGATGATGATGTTGCCGACGGAATGGTCCTGCAGGTCCCCCGGCGCGCTAAAGCGGTAGTTGAAGACCTCGGCGATCCGCTCCCGCCCCGCCAGGGCGACCAGACAGTTCCGTACGTCCCCCGGAGGGGCTACACCCAGCTCCTGCCGCAGCCGCCCGCTGGAACCCCCATCGTCCGCGACCGTCACGACCGCCGTCAAGTCCCCGACACGGTTCTTCAAACCTCGGAGCAGAACGGGAAGCCCTGTACCCCCACCGAAAGCCACGACCTTCAGATCCTTCGCGCCGTTCATGAGCTTCCGAAGTTCACCACGGTTTCCGTGTGTCCTCCACGGCCCGCGCCGCCTCCAGCGTGTTGTAGAGTAGCATCGCCCGCGTCATCGGTCCGACTCCTCCAGGGACGGGCGTGATGTGCAATGCTTTCGGCTCCACCTCGTCGAACTTTACGTCCCCGGTCAGACCGCCATCTTTATTGCGGTGGATGCCGACGTCCACCACGACCGCCCCGTCTTTGACGTACTCCGCGCCGACCACCTCCCGGCGTCCGACCGCAGCGACGAGCACGTCCGCCCGACGCGCCACCTCCGGCAGGTCCTTTGTGCGGGAGTGGCAGACCGTAACGGTCACATTCTCGCGCAGGAGTAGCTGGGCGAGAGGCTTTCCGACGAGGTTGGAACGCCCGAGTACCACCGCTTCCCGGCCTTCGAGTTCGATACCGCTGCGCTTCAGCATCTGCACTATGCCGTGCGGGGTGCAGGGCAGCAGGCTCGGCAGGCCGACCGCGAGCCGGCCGGCGCTCGCCGGGCTCAGGCCGTCCACGTCCTTCGCCGGGTCTATGCGGGAGATAAGGTCGAGCGGCTCCAATCCGCCCGGTAAGGGTAGCTGGATAAAGAAACCGGAGACAGCTTCGTCCTCGTCCAGGTTTTCCACCAGCGCCGCCAGCTCTTTCTGGGAGACATTTTCGTTGAAGCGGTGCGCTTTCGACTCGATGCCGACCTCGGCGGAATCGGTCTGCTTATTGCGGACGTAGGTTACGGAGGCGGGGTCTTCGCCGACCAGGATCACGCCCAGCCGCACCGCGCGGCCACGCTCCCTTAGCTCCGCCACCCCCTCGGCTACTTCGGCTTTGATCCGGGCGGCTACGGCCTTGCCGTCGAGTATATGGGCCATCTAGAGCGCCGCGAGGAGCTTGGGCGCCACCTGTTTTTTGCGGCTCATGACACCCGGCAGGTCTATGACGCCGTCTCTGGAACGGGCGTCGAAGGCGTGCTCCACGAGGGCGCAGTCGCCGGAGCACAGAAGCTCCGTGCCGCCCTCGATTATGTCCGTAACCATGAGCGCGGAGAAGACGTACTTGTTCTCCGCCCGCTTCTCCTCCAGAGCTTCCATGAGCTCGTCCTTGCGCTCCATAAGGGCGTTTCCGACCGTCTCCACCTGGGAGATGCTCATCTTCTCGCCCGAAGCCGTGGCGTACTCCTTGGCGTCCCGGGCGATGATCTCCTCCGCCGAGAGGTCCGAGACGTCCGACGAAGCCTCGAACATCTCCATCCCGAACTCCTCCGCATCCAGGCCGAGCAGCTCTTCGAGATACCGGACCACCTCGTGGTCCCGGTCGGTAGTCGTCGGGGAGTTGAGGATCACCGTGTCGGAGAGAATGGCCGCCAGAAGCATTTTCGCCGTCGGCTCCTCCGGTTCCAGGTCATTGGCTCGGTAACGCTCGGTTATCAGGGTGGCCGTAGAGCCTACCGGGTCGAACGTGGCCGGTATCGGAGTATTGGTCTCTATATCTCCTATGTGATGGTGGTCCAGGATCTCGACGACCTGCGCCTTTTCGACGCCGTCCACGCTCTGCCCGACCTCAGCGTGGTCCACGAGCGCTACCTTACGGGGCTCGGGGTTCAAGAGGTCTGTGCGGGTTACGACCCCGATGGGCACGTTGTCGTCGTCCACGGCGATGGCCGCCCGGTAGTGGACCTCCATCACCTGCTGGGTTATGTCCGTAATGAAGCTGTCTGGGTGTACGGTCAACGGGTCTTCGCTCATGACCTCCCAGCAGGGCACGGCGAGCTGTATCATGCGGCTGGTGACGTAGGAGTCCATCGGAGAGAGCACGACGCTGACGCCTTTCTCCTCCGCCATCTCCAGCACCTCGTCTTTGGGCCGCTGGCCGTTGGAGATGACGAGCACCCCGGTTCCCAGCTCTATAGCCTTTCGCTGGGCCTTATCGCGGTCTCCGATCACCACGATGTCCCCGTCCCCCATCGACTGGCCCATCGAGTCCACGCCCATCGAGATAACCCAGAGCTTGCCGGTAGTCTTCTTGTCCTCCCCGGTCAACAACTCACCTTGAAGCACCTCGACCATAGATCCAACCGAGACCGGGCTCTCGGCGAACGTTGAGGTCTCCCGCGATTCCCTGATGTACATGCGCGCCAGGTTGCGCTCGGAGATGAGTCCGATGAGCGATCCGTCGTCGTTCACTATGGGGACCTGGCTTATATTTTTCTCAGCCATTTTGAGGCCCACGTTGTGCAGGGGATCATTTTTACCAGCGACCGCCACGTCCTGGCTCATCACGTCTTTGACCCGGAGCTTTATGTGCCGGATCCGCTTCGGGGACTTCGCACCGCTTTTGTCTAAAGCCCACTGGGTCTGGGCGTTTACCTCCCCGAGCCGGGCCGGGGCGTAGACATTGTCCGGGTCCAGAAGGTTCTTTAACTCGGCGTAGCCGATGGCCGAAGCGATGGTATCCGTATCCGGGTTTTTATGCCCCGTAACGTAGACGTGCGACATCTCACTCTCCTTTTAACCGCTCTGCGTCGCATCTGGAAAGCACCTTTATTTTACCCCTCCCCGGCTCTTTCAAGCCTTGCTCAAGGGTGCGATCTCCGGCACGAGCGTCCTCTCCTCCGTGCCGAACCTTACAACGATCTTTCCGGCCCCAGCCTCGACGACCTCTCCGACCCCGAACTTGGCGTGCCGGACCCTCTCGCCCGCGCTGAAGCCGACGGAGCCCACCCGCTCCGGCTCGCTCCGCCGCGGCAAGGCTCCACCCCAACCCCCAAATCCCCGGGCACTGGAACCTCCGGGCAGCGTCCCGGACTTGAACTCGTCCGGTATCTCCGAGAGAAAGCGTGAAGGCACCTGGTACTCCCGTTCTCCCCAGTTGGAGCGCAGCTTGGCGTAGGAGAGCGTGAGCGACTCCATAGCCCGCGTAATTCCCACGTAGCACAACCGGCGCTCTTCTTCCAGGTTCTGCTCATCCAGGGACCGGGCGTGTGGAAAGGTTCCCTCTTCCATACCTACGATGAAGACGTGACCGAACTCAAGCCCCTTGGCGTTGTGGAGTGTCATCAAGGTGACGTTCCCACCACTACCGGCGTTATCCGCCTCCGAGTAGAGAGCCTGCTCCTGCAGAAAGCCCGCCAGCGTCGGCTCCGCCTCGACCCGCTCATACTCGCGGGCGGCGTTCATTAGCTCCTCCAGGTTCTCCAGGCGCGACTCGGCCTCTATGGTCCGTTCGGCCTCGAGTTCCGCCTTGTAGCCGGACTCGTCCAGCACGGCCTCGATAATCTCCGCCGGCGACACTTCGCGGGCGGCGACCCTCCATCCCTCGAAGAGTTCCCGCACCGTCTTGCACGCCTTCTGCGCCTTGCCCGTGAGACCCGCCTCCCCAGCTTCGGCGAGCGCCGCGTAGAGCGAGAGGCCGTTTCTCCGGGCGTAGTTCTGGAGCTTCGCGACCGAGGTCGCGCCTAGCCCCCTCTTGGGTACGTTGACGGTTCGCTCCAGGGAAGCGTCGTCGTCCGGGTTGGAGATCCCGGCGAGGTAAGCCATCGTGTCCTTGATCTCCGCCCGCTCGTAGAACCGAACCCCGCCGACCACCTGGTAAGGGACCCCCTCCCGCACCAGCACGTCCTCCAGCGCCCGGCTCTGGGCATTGGTCCGGTAGAAAGCCGCAATATCCCTGGGAGATACCCCATCGTCCATCAAACGCTCGATCTCCGAGACCACGAACCGCGCCTCGGCGTACTCGTCCGAGGCGGTAAATACCCGTATACCCTCGCCCTCGTCGCCCGCCGTCCACAACTCCTTGTGCTTGCGCGACGCGTTGTTGGCCACCACGGCGTTCGCGGCGCTCAAAATCGTCTGCGTCGAGCGGTAGTTCTGCTCCAGTTTCACAACCTTAGCTTCTGGATAATCCCGCTCGAAATCCAGGATATTGCGAATATCCGCCCCTCTCCACCCGTACACTGACTGATCGTCATCGCCGACGCAACACAGGTTACGATGTCCAGCGGCCAGGATGTTGACGAGCTGGTACTGGGCGTGGTTCGTATCCTGGTACTCGTCTACGTGGAGGTACTTGAAGCGTGTCTGGTAGCGCTCTCGGACTTCGGGGAAGAGTTCTAGTAAAGCGACCGTCTGCATTATGAGGTCGTCAAAGTCCATCGCATTGTTTTCGTAGAGCCGTTTCTGGTAGAGGTCATATACCTCGGCGACGTTCTCGGCGATGTAGCCTTCGGTGTTGCGGAGGTAGTCGTCCGGCCCCATCAAGACGTTCTTCGCGTTAGAGATCTGGGCCTGAAAAGAGCGCGGGTTGAAACGTTTGGGGTCCTTGTCGAGCTCTATTATGCAACGCTTGACGAGCCTGACCTGATCCGCGCCGTCGTAGATGGTGAACTCCCGTTTGTACCCGAACTTCTCGGCGTGGACCCGCAGCAGCCGGGCGCAGAAGGCGTGAAAGGTGGAGACCCACATCTTGCGCGACTCCGACCCCACCAGCAGCGCCACTCGATCTTTCATCTCGGCGGCGGCCTTGTTGGTGAAGGTTATGGCGAGGACCTCGTCCGGGGCGGCGAGACCCTGGTCTATGATGTAGGCGATCCGGTGCGTCAGCACGCGGGTCTTCCCGCTACCGGCCCCGGCCAGTATGAGCAACGGCCCCTCGGTATTCTCTACAGCTTCCCGCTGCGTGGGATTTAGCGATTCTAGAAGCACCGTAGGAGAGTATAACAGTAGCGGATAGTTGTCTCCGGGCCGTTCTACGAAGACCGCCAGAACCGGTGCAGGAGCACTTCTATATCCTGTTCTCCTTGTCGGACGACCTCGCTCAAAGTCGAGCAACGAAAGCCTTGATCTTCCATTAACTCGCGGAAATGCGGAGTGTCTTTGCGACGCGGGTCGGAGATCAGGGCTTCGCCTTTCGGAGTGAGAAGAGCCGGGATCCAGGCCGCAAGCGCCGGGATGTTTCGTTGTTCGTAGAGAACGTCGGCGGCGAGCACGAGATCGAACTTACCCGGGCCATTCTCAGACGGCGTGTGCCAGTCAAGGTGCGCGGTTGTCAGGTTCCGGCCCGTATTGATCTTCGCGTTGTGCCGGGCGAACTCGAGCGCGGCCTCGTAGTGGTCGGTCGCCGTAACTCTTGCGCTCCGGTCCAGGGCGACTATGGAGGGCAGGCCGAGTCCGCAGCCCAACTCTATGGTTCGCACTCCCGATAAATCCAGGCCGGAGAGATGACGGGCCAGCGCTATGGTGCTCGGCCAGATCTCTGCCCAGTACGGAAGCCGCTCGTCGCGCCCGAAATCTCCTTCATCTATAAGAGCCTCCACCGAAGCAGGATGCAGCAGGCGGTAAGCCTTCCCGCCGATCTCTACGTGCGACGCGGTAAGCCCCGTCCGCCCCAAAAGGTAGGCCCGCAGGTTTTGCAATTCGTCCTGGTTTATAAAAACGGGTTTCTAGACTACGGAGGTGGCAGACTCGCGGGCTTCACGGTTCTCGCGCTCGGCCTCGGCGAGCTGGGCGATGCTGTAGCGGCCAAAGACTTCTTCCAGGGCGACGCGAGCTTCGTCCCAGACCTTGCTCGTAACGCAGAGCGGAGCCTCTTTGATGTAGCACACGCCACCCGCGCTACACCGGGCGGGCCGCACCTCGCCGTCCAGAATCTCCACGACGTCGAGTACCGTGAGTTCCTCGGGAGGCATGGCGAAGCAGTAACCCCCGTGCGCCCCGCGCCGGCTCTCCAACACGTTCGCCCGTCGAAGATCGCCAAAGATCTGCTCCAGAAACCGCTCCGGGATGTGCTGGCGGCGGGCAACCTCTGCAACGCCAAGCGTCTCGCCACATTCGTTCAGCGCCAACTCGACCAGGGCCCGGGCCGCGTACTTGCTTTTCTGCGTAAGCCTCACGACAAAATCACCAACCTGAAAATATTCGCTGCTCAATTGTAGCAGAAATGCGCAGGTTGGGAGCTTTCGAAAAGGTTACTCGTCCCCGATTTCCCGGTCCAGATACTGGCGCATGGCGCTCTCTATACGCTCGCCCGTCACCAGAAACACAGTGCGGCCGCCGATGCTTACGCCATGGTCGCCGATGCGCTCCAGATAGTGAACCATCAGGGCGGCCCGCATGCGCCACTCCGGGGCTCCCCCGCCGCCCGGAGAGGGATTGGCGATCAGGTTTATAGCCTCGGAGTACAGCAGGTCCACCTTGTCATCGGCGGCCTGGAGGTTGCGGGCGCTCTCAGCATCCTGGGCCTTGAAGATCTCCAGTCCCCGGTGGAAGAGGTTCTTTGCGGTGCAGGCCATCTCCAGCAGGGTCGCCGCTAGTTCCTCGTCCCGCTCGCACCCGGCGGTCTCGGTTATCGCCTGGCAGATGTGCTCGGTGAGGGTGCCGGCCCGGACCATGTGGTTTGTCAGGGCCTGAACCGTGTAGATCAGGCGCAGGTCCCTCGCAACCGGAGCCTGCCGGGCCTGGAGGATCATGCACTCCTGGTCGAGCTCTATGCCCCGCTCCTTGTATCGGGCGTCCCGCCCGACCACCTGCGCCGCCGCGGCGTCGTCGTTTTCCTCCATGGCCCGAACCATGATGGCGAGGGCTTCCTCGACCTCTGCCCCGAGAGATAGGACTTCGTCCGTTAGGCCGTCGAGTTCCTTCTGGAAAGTAGCTCGCGACACGCGCTAGCCCATCTTGCCCGTGACGTAGTCCTCGGTCTCCTGGCGCTCGGGATTGGAGAAGATCTGCTCCGTTTCGCCGTACTCCCAGAGCTGGCCGGGCTCGCCCATATCCTCGATAAAGAAGAATCCTGTGTAGTCGGAGGCCCTGGAAGCCTGCTGCATATTGTGCGTCACGATGATCACCGTGTAGCGCTCCTTCAGTTCCTGCATAGCGTCCTCGATCTTCATCGAAGACATGGGGTCCAGCGCAGAGGCCGGCTCGTCCATCAGGACAATCTCAGGTTCCAGGGCCAGCGTCCGCGCGATGCACAGCCGCTGCTGCTGGCCGCCGGAGAGCGAAATGCCGGGCTCGCCCAGCTTGTTCTTGACCTCGTTCCACAGGGCCGCCTGCAGGAGCTTCTGCTCCACGACATCGTCCAGGTCGGCGTTTTTGTGACGGCCGCCCAGCTTGAGACCCGCGATCACGTTGTCGTAGATGCTCATGGTCGGGAAGGGGTTCGGCTTCTGGAAGACCATCCCGATCTTGCGGCGCACCTGCACCGGGTCCACGTTCTTGGCGTAGATGTCCTCGCCGTCGACCGTCACCCGGCCTTCTATGTGGCCTCCGGCGACCTCATGCATCCGGTTCAGGGTGCGGATAAAGGTGCTCTTCCCACAACCGGAAGGACCGATGAGGGCGGTGATCTTGTTCCGCGGGATCTCCATGTTGATGTTTTCTAGAGCCTTAAACTTGCCGTAGTAGGCCGACAGTTGCTCAACCGTCATGACCTGCGCCGCCATGTCCGGCCCGCTGGTCTGTCCCTGCTCTTCTGACGGTTTCCGCCAAGCGTCCCTTTTCTCTGGCCGATGCTCCATGCGCGGGTCTTCAGCCGAGCCGCTCGGTCTGTTTTCCTGCTGGGCCTTCTCCGAATCCAATGTTCCTCCTCATCATTGCAACCACTTTTCTTTCGATCAGATCTTCCGGCGCAGCGCGACCAGCCGGGCCGCCAGGTTGAATATCATGACAAAGATCACGAGGACCAAGGCGGCACCCCAGGCGGCCTCCTGCACCGCCGCGAAGGGGTTGGCCGAAGCCTGGTATACGTAGAGCGACACCGCTTGCATAGCTCCCTCGAACGGGTTTTTGTTCCAGAAACTGCTGCCGAGGATGGTGAAGATCAGGGGGGCCGTCTCGCCTGCGGCCCGCGCCGTAGCAAGGAAGACGCCCGTCACGATACCCGCCGCGGCCGTCGGCAGCACGACGCGCAGCGTAGTCTTCCACTGCGGAATCCCCAGCGCCAGCGACGCCTCCCGCACGTCCTGCGGCACGAGCCGGATAACGCCCTCGGTGGTCCGGGTGATGATCGGGAGCATCAGAATCGCCAACGAGACGGCCCCGGCAAAGCCGCTGTAGCCGAAGAGCAACACCAGCAGACCGTAGACCACGAGCCCCACCACGATGGAGGGAATACCGGCCATCGTATCCGCGATAAATCGCGTGAAGCTGCCGAACCGGTTATCGCCATACTCCGCGAGGAAGATACCGGCCATGATGCCCGCCGGCAGCCCCATCGCGACCGCCAGCAAGACGATGACAAGTGTTCCATACATCGCGTTGGCGATGCCGCCGCCGTCTCCGAAGAGCGCGGTGGTGTCGGTAAAGAACGAGAGGTCCCAGGCGCCGATGCCCTTGATGACGACATAGGCGAGAACCCACAAGAGGAACACTACGGCCAGGATAGTGCAGGCGTAGGCCACGACCGTCATGGCCTTGTCCATAATCTTTCTCCGGCGGTAGTTGTCGGAGTTTCCTGCCAGGCTGTTTGACATCGCTATAAACCTCCTGTCGCCGAGGGACCGGAAGACGTGGCCTTGACGAGTATCCTCGCCACGACGTTGATCGTGAAGGTGATCAGGAACAAGATCAGGCCGATCAGGATTAGCGAGGAGACGAACATCGCGCTGCCCGCGTTGGCGAAGTTGGCGGCGATGATGCTCGCCATCGTCGCCCCCTGCTCGAAGAGGGAGCCGAAGATCCGCGGGGCGTTGCCGATGATGATGGTCACCGCCATCGTCTCTCCGGCGGCCCGGCCGAGGGCCAGGGTCAGCGCCCCGATGATACCGCCTTTCGCGTAAGGCATCACCGCCCGGCTGAACATCTCCCACCGGGTGGCGCCCAGGGCCAGCATCCCCTCCCGCTGCGCGTTGGGGACGGCCCGGAGGACGTTGCGCGAGATCGCCGCCGCGGTCGGCAGGATCATGATGGCGAGCACCAGGCTCGCCGTGAAGACGCTGTACCCCCGGAACGGCCCGCCCAGGAACGGCACCCAGCCGAAAAGGAGCGTGAGCGGCGGCGCCACGTAATCCCGCAGGAAAGGCGCCAGCACGAAGATGCCCCACAGACCGTAGACCACCGACGGCACCGCCGCCAACGTCTCGATCACGAAGCCGACTATCTTATTCACTCGCGCCGGCGCGATCTCGACCAGGAAGGCCGCGATCCCGATCCCGATAGGCCCGGCGATCAGCAGGGCTATAAACGCCGTCACCAGCGTCCCGAAGATAAAGGGTAGAGCGCCGAACTCCTCGATGCTCGGGTTGAACGCGCTGCTCCACAGGAAGCTAAACCCGAACTCCCGCCGCGCGAGCCCGCTCTGGATCCAGAGCTCATAAACGATAAAGCCCGTGATAAACAGCAGCAGGAACCCGAAGAGATAGGCCACGGTCTTGAAGATCGCATCTCCCGTGTTCCCCCGCCGGAAATCCTTGAGGATCTTTATCCGGCTCAGTATCGCGCTCAACATAGGCTCTCCAATTTCATCCTTCTACGGTTCATAGGATCAAAGGCCGCCGGATGCACAAAACGACGTAATTTTAAAGTACGGGAGGGAACCCGAAAAGGGCTCCCCCCAATACAATCTCGCATTTAACGAAGAGTTTACGTTAGCCTTGGTAGCACTTCTGGCCGCCGGACTCCATGCTCCTTATGAACTCCTCGTCGGTCTGTACTACGTTGTCGGAGATCTGGACGTACTGGAGGTCCGGCGCGAACTCCTGGCCTTCGTGGGTGGCAAACCACGCCGCCTCAGCCACAGCCGCGCAGACCGCCGGGTCCTCCATCTCCTGGCGGATGAGCAGCCAGGTGAGGCCCACGATCGGGTAGGCGTCCTCCGCGATGGGGTTGGTGGCGGAGATCGTCACCCGCAGGTCATCGGGTATGTCGGCCTCCCGGATGGCGTTCCTGGCGGTCTCCAGGCTCGCCTCGACGAATGGGCCGTCCGTGTCCGGACCGAGGCTGGCGTAAGGCAGGTCGTTCTCCGTGGCGTAGGCCAACTCCACGTATCCTATGGAGTTAGGTGTCTGGTTGACCTGGGCGGCCACGCCCTCGTTGCCCTGTCCACCACTGCCGACCGGCCAGGCGACCTCGGTGCCGGCGCCTACGTCCTGCTCCCACTGGTCGCTGACCGCCGCGAGGTAGGAAGTGAAGATGTTGCTGGTGCCCGAGCTGTCCGCGCGGTGCACGACCTGTATCTCTTCGCTCGGCAGGTTCGCGTCGGGGTTGGCCTCCGCTATGGCCGGGTCGTCCCAGGTGGTGATGTTGCCCAGGAAGATGTCGGCCAGGGCCTCGCCGGTGAGGTTGAGCTGATCAACACCCTCCAGGTTGTAGGCAGACACGACCGAGCCACCGACCGTCGCCACGTGCAACACCTCGGAGTCTACCTGGTTCATCTGCTCCTCGGTCATCGGCGCGTCCGAGGCCCCGAAATCCGTGGTGTTGTTTATGAACTGCTCGATGCCGCCACCGGAGCCGATGGACTGGTAGTTGACCTGTGGCCCGCCCTCCTGGGCGAGCGCCTCGAACACCTGGCTGTAGAGCGGGGCTGGAAACGAGGCGCCCGCGCCGGTGATCTGACCGGCCGGCTCGATGCTGCCGCCCGTACCTCCGCCTCCGTCACCTTCCGGCTGCCCGCCGCTCTCCTCGACCGTGGTCCCGCAACCCGCCGCGACTACAGCCAGGGTCAGGCCGACCGCCAGAGTCTTCCAACCAACGAATCTCCTCAAATTTCCTCCTCTTACATGCGCGTGCCATACGCTCGTTGACCTACAGGCGGCAATGATAGGGCCTAAGTCCCGGCCTTTAGTTTCACTCGCGTAAACTCCGCGCTAAATCTGTGTTAAATGGCCTGGTGCAGCCGTAGATTCGAGTTCCAGGTCAGCGAATACGGGGTAGTGATCGCTCGGATATACCGGCGGCTCAGCGTCGCGCACGACGCGGCAGGAAGTTTTGCGCGGTTGTAGCTCGGAGCCGGCGCCCCGGACGAGGACCCAGTCGATCCGTCCCTCTTTTTCCGGCCTCCGGGAAACGAAGCCTTCTCCCTGAAATTTGTGGAAAGTGCGCGCGGGCGTCTCTCCCGCGAGCCGGTGCGCGTCCTCGAAACCGGCTCCGGTGAAGATCCTGTATACGGCAGAATCGGGGTCAGCGTTGAAGTCGCCAGTGACGAGAGCGGGTAACTTGCCCTCTGCTAGCTCGTCTATCCGGCGAACCAAGAGACGCGCGCCCTGTCGTCGCGCAGCTACGCTTTTGTGGTCCAAGTGGGTGTTCAAGTGTACGAACTCTGTTCCATTCCGGGCAGTGCGAAACCTGGCCCAGTTGGCGGAACGCTTCTGGTGCGTCCCCCAGGACCCGGAGAACACCTCCGGAGTCTTGCTCAGCCAGAAACCACCTGTGCTCAAAAGCTCCAGACGCTGCGGGTTCCAGAAGATCGCGTTGTGCGACCGCGGCGGCCGGTTCTCGTATTCGGGACCGAGCGCGCGTTCGTACTCAGGCAGGTGAGCTTCGTAGAAACGCGAGTTACCGGCTTGAAATTCCTGGAATCCTATAAGGTCCGGGGCGCACCGTTGTATGACCCGGGCGCTGAGGCTCGCGCGGCGTTTCCAGGCGTTTGCGCCGTCTCTGTGGTGCGAGCCGCGGATGTTGAACGTCATCACCCGCAGGGTGATCAAGGCACTTTTTTCTATTCCCACTCGATGGTGCCGGGTGGCTTGCTGGTGATGTCCAGCGCCACGCGGTTCACCCCGGGGACCTCGTTGATAATGCGGTTGCTGATGCGTTCCAGGAGGTCGTAGGGTAGCCGCGCCCAGTCGGCGGTCATGGCGTCGTCGGAGGTGACGGCCCGGATGATTATGGGGTACGAGTACGTGCGGGCGTCGCCCATGACGCCCACGGAGTGGATGGCGGGCAGCACGGCGAAGCTCTGCCAGAGGTCGCGGTAAAGGCCGGCGTTCCGGATCTCATCCTGCAGCACGAAGTCCGCCTTGCGGAGTATCTCCAGCCGCTCGGCGGTAACGTCTCCGATCACCCGGATGGCGAGCCCGGGCCCCGGAAACGGCTGGCGCCAGACCAGCCGATCGGGCATCCCGAGCTCCTCGGCCACCACCCGCACCTCGTCTTTAAAGAGGTTCCGCAGCGGCTCGACCAGATCCAGATCCATCACCTCCGGCAGGCCGCCGACGTTGTGGTGGCTCTTTATCTTGGCGGCGCTGCGGGTGCCGCTCTCGATCACGTCTGAGTAGAGCGTTCCCTGCACGAGGAACTTCGCGTCCTCGATACGTCCGGCCTCCGACTCGAAGACGCGGATGAACTCCTCGCCGATGATCTTTCGCTTCGCCTCCGGGTCGGTGACACCTCCGAGCTTGTCCAGGAAACGCCCCGCGGCGTCCACGTGGATCAGCGGCACATCCGAGTTCTTGCCGAACGCTTCGACGACCTGTTCCGCCTCGTTCTGCCGCAGCAGGCCGTGGTCCACGAAGACGCACGTCAGGTTGTCCCCGACGGCCCGATGAACGAGCATCGCGGCGGTGGAGGAGTCCACCCCGCCGGAGAGCCCGCAGATGACCTTCGCGTTCCCGACTTGAGCCCGGATCTTCTCCACCGCATCGGTGATGATGTTGACCGGCGTCCACTCCGGCTTGCAACCGCAGGCTTCGTAGAGGAAGTTCTTGAGCATCTCCATCCCGTACTCGGTGTGACGCACCTCCGGGTGGAACTGTACTCCGAAGCGTCCGGTTTCCGGGTTCTCGAAGGCGATGATCGGGACGGAAGGGGTCTCGGCGGTTACGGAGAAGCCCTCCGGCGCGGCGAAGACGGCGTCGCCGTGGCTCGTCCAGGCTTTCTGCTCGTCGGGCGTACCGGCAAAGATGCCGCCGTGGTCTTTTATACAGAGGTCCGAGCGGCCGTACTCCCGGATCTGGACGGCCCCGACCTCTCCCCCGAGCATCAGCGCCATGAGCTGCATCCCGTAGCAAATACCCAGAACCGGCACACCGAGGTCGAAGAGCGCCGGGTCTATCCGGGGCGCGCCGTCCTCGTAGACGCTGTTGGGGCCGCCGGAGAGGATTATGCCTTCCGGCTCGCGGGCGGCGATCTCCTCGACGGGCGTGTCGTGCGGGATTAGCTCCGAGTAGACGCGGGCCTCGCGAACCCGTCGGGCGATGAGCTGGGCGTACTGGCCGCCAAAGTCCAGGGCGAGGATCAAGGCTTATCCCATCCCCACGCCCTGCGAGCGCTGCTCGGCCTTACCCTCGGTGCTCAAAGACGGGGCGTACTGTACCTCGGCCTTCTGGAACTCCTTGATGTTGGCGTAACCGGTGGTCGCCATGCTGGTCCTGAGAGCGCCCATGAGGTTGAGCGTCCCGTCGTTCTCACGGGCCGGGCCGACGAGTATCTCCTCCAGCGTGCCCGTGATTTTGGTTTGAATGCGGGTCCCACGCGGCAGCGTCGGGTGAAAGGTCGCCATGCCCCAGGAGTAGCCGCTACCCGGCGCTTCCTCGGCCTTCGAGAAGGCGCTGCCGAGCATGACGGCGTCGGCGCCGCAGGCGATGGCTTTCGCCACGTCGCCGCCGGTCCGCATACCGCCGTCGGCTATGACGTTGACGTACTCGCCGGTCTCCATGTAGTGCCGCATCCGGGCGGCGGCGGCGTCCGCGACGGCGGTCGCCTGGGGTACGCCGACCCCGATCACACCTCGGGTGGTGCAGATACGTCCCGGACCGACCCCTACGAGCACCCCGACGGCCCCGGTCCGCATCAGGTACAGCGCCGTCGAGTAGCTGGCGCACCCGCCGACCACGACGGGCACGTTTAACGACGGCACGAACTCTATGAGGTTCAGAGGCTCCGAAGTTTTGGAGACGTGTTCGGCTGAGACGACCGTGCCCTGGATGACGAGCACGTCGAGGCCGGCTTCTATGGCGGCGCGGTGGTAGCGTTCCACCTTCTGCGGCGTCAGGGAGGCGGCGGCTATGACGCCCTTGTCCTTTATCTCCTGGATGCGGCGGAAGATCAGCTCTTCCTTTATCGGCTCGGCGTAGAGGTCCTGCATTATGCGCGTCGCCTTCTGCTGGGGCAGGCTGGCGATCTCCTCGAAGACCGGCCCGGGGTCCTCGTAGCGGGTCTGGATACCCTCCAGGTTGAGGACGGCGAGGCCGCCGAGGTCGCCGATGATCCCGGCGGTCGTGGGGTCTACGGCCGCGTCCAGCGCGCTCGCAAGACACGGCAGGTCGAGGTGGAGGTTGCCCAGAGACCAGGAGATGTCCACGTCCTCCGGGTCGCGGGTCCGGCGGCTCGGCACTATGGCTATCTCGTCCAGCCCGTAGGCGCGGCGGGCGGTTTTGCCTTTTCCTATTTCAATATCCATACGGGTAGGGACGTTCCTTTCCGATGCTTTCCGTCAGACACACAAAAACCCACGTCCCCGCAGGCCGTGGGTTCGAAGCTATCTTTTCTGCTGACCGCTGCAAATCCCGGTTATGCTACCCCGCCCCGTGGAGGTGGTCAAGCAATGCTGATATTAGACCGAGATAACCCCTAACAACGCAAGCACGACAATAACGATTATCACTATTACCACTATGGTGATTATGTTCCTCATTCATCACCTCCCCTGGATGTCCAACTGGCTTACACGAAGTATAGGAAGATCAAGACGACGAACCCTACCGCCCCCGAGTCCGCCTTTCATACAACAACGTTTCTCCTTCAGTAACAGATGATCCTGGCTCTGTTAGAGAAGCCGCGAAAGCAGAAGCAGAGCGACTAGCACCAGGATAACCACCACCAGGATGTACACCAAGTTGCCTGACCTCATCATTTCACCTCCTCTCGCGTGATGAGCGTTCTGCTCTGCAGGACACTACGTGACGTACGGAAAGAACAGCACGACCATCAGCACCAGGATCAGGACTGCGGCTATTACACCGAGTCTGGTTCCGCTCAACTTCCACCTTTCTCTCGCCCGATCACAGGCATTCTATACCCTTCACGCCCCAGCCGAAACAAAACTCAAGCTGCGCTTAGGGAGCGAGTATCGAAAACGGATAAACGGGGATATTCCTTAAAATCCAATATACGAGGATAACCACCAGTAGTGTCCAGATGAATACGGGTTTGATGAAAAAAGTTCTCAAAGGTTACCCTACAAGTGCAAACTTGATACGAGATACAAAGAAGTATCCAATAAATGGCAACGAGAGTACCATCAGAGGATTTAGTCCAAAAGCCGCCATCAAGTGACCTCTTGTAAGCTGATGCAGCGCGCGTAGGCTACCGCATCCAGGACAATAGCAACCCGTGAGGCCCAGAAACGGACACGTAGGGTACAGTATTGAGGCGCTCGGATTGAACAAATAGAGGACGCCTAGAGCAACCGCTGCTATTAAGGTGAACACTAATATGCTGAATCGCTCCTTAACTCTAGCCATCGGTGCCGTTTAGACTATATA
>JALYGE010000059.1 GCA_030777225.1 Actinomycetota bacterium | reverse complement strand
GCGTACGCCGCGCCCCTGCTGACAGACTAATCGACCGACAGACCGAAAGACCTACAGAATTGGCAGGAACTTCTCCAGCTCGTAGGGTGTGACCTGTATGCGGTAGTCCTCGAACTCCTCGCGCTTGAGGTCGAGCAGGCGGGAGAAGACGTGCTCGCCGAGGGCCTTGTGCAGCAGCTCGGAGTCCTCGGCGGCCCGGATCGCCTCTCCCAGGTCGGCGGGCAGGCTCTCGATGCCCATTTTCTCCCGCTCTTCGGCGGTGAGGTTGTAGAGGTTCCGTTCCATCGGCTCGGGAAGCTCGTAGCCCTTCTCGATACCTTCGAGGCCGGCGTGCAACAGCGCGGCGAAGCAGAGGTAGATGTTCGCCGACGGGTCAGGACAGCGAAGCTCCATGCGGGTCGCGTTCTCCTCGCCCGGGTGGTAGAGCGGTACGCGCACCAGGGCCGAGCGGTTGCGGCGGCTCCAGGCGATGTAGACCGGGGCCTCGTAACCGGGGACCAGGCGCTTGTAGGAGTTGACGTGCTGGGCGAAGATTATGCTGAGCTCGCGGGCGTGGCGGAGCTGGCCGGCGATAAACGCCTGGGCTTCTCCGGAGAGATAGTACTCGTTATCCGGGTCGAAGAAGGCGTTCTTTCCACCCGAGAAGAGGCTCTGGTGGGTGTGCATGCCGGAGCCGTTCTGGTTCATCAGCGGCTTGGGCATGAACGTGGCGTAGACGCCGTGGCGGGTGGCGATCTCCTTGACGACCGTCTTGTAGGTCATCACCTTGTCGGCCATCGAGAGGGCGTCGTCGTAGCGCAGGTCGATCTCGTGCTGGCTTATGCCGACCTCGTGGTGGGAGTACTCGACCTTGATGCCGAGCTGCTGCAGCGTCTGGACCGTGTCCCGCCGGAGGCTGGTCGCCGCGTCGAGGGTCGTCAGGTCGAAGTAGCCGCCGTAGTCCAGGGGCTCGGTATTGTAGGCGTCCTTGAAGTAGAAGAACTCCAGCTCCGGGCCGCAGTAGAATTTGTCGAAGCCCATCTCGTTGGCCCGCTCCAGGGCGCGGCGGAGAACGTGGCGCGGGTCGCCCACGTAAGGGTCGCCATCAGGGGTTCTCACATCGCAGATCATGCGGGCCGTGGGCTCCTCCTGCGGGCTCCAGGGTATGATCTGGAAGGAGCTGGGCTCGGGCATGGCGATCATGTCCGACTCCTCGATGTCCTGGTAGCCGGTGATCGAAGACCCGTCGAAGCCCATCCCGCCATTCAGCGCGTCCTCTAGCTCCTCGACCGTGATGGCAAAGCTCTTTAGCGTCCCCAGAATGTCCGTGAACTGCAACCGGATAAACTTTACGTTGGCCTCGTGAGCCTGGTTGAGTACCGCCTGTTTCGCATCGGAATCCAAAACAACCTCCTGTATCGTTTGCCGTGTACTTCGTCGCGGTAGACTCGTCCGCGACATCATCGGCTATGATATGGACGAGGATTCGGGTTGGATATGGCCCAGCGTATAGTCCGGTAAAGCCAGATAAAGCCGATTTTTGGCCCGTTGTATAAAAACGGCCTCTAATGACCTCTGGGACACCGCGAATACCTGCAGCGTACAGGATGATCGCGCGTCGCGGTAGGGGGCGAGCCGGTGCGCTGTGCGGGATCGGGTAGAATTCCCGGGTAGCACAGCAGGCAATTGCTAGGGAGAACGATGAGCGAGAGTTCGAACGACCAGTCAAGGGAGCGCCGGAGGACTGGGCCTCTAGGCGGCGGCGATGAAGAGACCCGTCAGCAGGCGCCGCAGAGCGAGAAAGAGACGCGCCAGATACCCGAGCAGCAGCCTGGCGGCGGGCAGGCTCGTACCCGGCGCGCGACCCGTAAGAATACTGAAGGTGATGCGAGGGAGACCCAGGTGATGCGGTCTTCCGGCGCGGCGCCCGGCGGGTACTTCGAGGCCATGGAGGAACGTGAGGAGCGGCTGCGCGACATATACGGCGGCACGGACTGGCTGGCGAGCTTCCTGGGCTTCATCTTCGCCATCGTTGGTGGAGCTGTTCTGGCGCTTATCCCCGCCCTGGTGCTGATTCCGCTAGGGTTCTCGATAGATTTGAGCGGCGGCAGCCTCGGCACCGCAGCCATAACGGGTCTGGCTATCGTGGGGGTCGTGCTCTTCTTGATGTACTTTTTCGGCGGCTACGTGGCAGGGCGGCTGGCCCGCTTCGACGGCGGCCTCAACGGGGTTATGCTGCTGGTGTGGACTGTCATCGTGGGGGTGCTTCTGGTGTTGGCCGGCGGCATCATTAGCAGTTTTCTGCCGGCGGGGGTCGCAGAGAATATGCAGAGCTTCATACAGGGGACTATGCTTCCTGGTTTCAATAACCTCGTCGCCCAGGGAGCCATCGGCATAGCTATTCTGATCGCCGCGGTGCTGGTGGCCTTGCTCGGCGCATTCGTCGGGGGGCGGACCGGCGCCCGATACCACCGGGACATCGACTATACGCTTTGAAGTTTCGAACGGACCCGAAGGTCACTTGACCAGTCCGTCCGTTATCCGTTCGTAGGCTCCGGGGGACACGCCCTGTCCCAGGAGTTACCTGTATCCTGGGTCGTCTCCGGGATTCCTCTCGGTGAGTAGAGTCCATGTTTCTGTGGCTATCGGGACTTCGGGCCGGCGTTCTGCTGGTGGTCGGCCAGGGCGACGGCGGCGGAGATGTGCGAGAGGTGGGTGAGACCCTGCGGGAAGTTGCCGAGCAGCTCGCCGGTGCTGGTATCATACTCTTCGGAGAAGAGGTCCAGGTCGTTGCCGGTCGCCAG
>JALYGE010000058.1 GCA_030777225.1 Actinomycetota bacterium | reverse complement strand
TTCCACTGATAGTAATACCCTACCCCAAAACTACTATGAAGATAAGGCTGACGATAGGGGAAGCGATCTGGGCAAGGGTGGTAAGGTTCATAGCACCTCTGTACCCGGTGATGCGGCTTTTAATCTTTCCATACCTCTCCCCCGAACGTTTCTGGGAACGGATATCCGCACACCCTTGCCCAGGAGTTGACTCGTTTGGAGCGCGCAACGCCCCCGCTCGGAGAAATGTGAGAGAGCCGGAGCCCGATCATACTCCGCCCGGGCGGGTCGCCGTGTATGCTACTCTTGGAGGCGCCCAAGAGCAGAACTCGAAAAGCCGCGGAAAACCAGAGGAGTTTTGAATGACCATTCTCGCCACGCTACTCGGCGCTGCGCTGATCTTCAGCGCTGCGCGACATCTTCCAGCAGCTGTTCAATCCCAGCGGGGGAGGCTCGCTGGCCCGGACGCTCGCACGCATCGTCTGGAGAGTGCTCTGCCGGTTTGCGGACCGCCGTCAGGCCTGGCTTGTGCTTGCCGGACCCACCGCGCTCCTCACCATTATCTTGAGTTGGGCCGTCCTCCTGACGGTTGGCTGGACGCTTATCTACTGGCCACACCTGCCGGATAAGTTTTCGTTTGCCCCGGGGCTCAACCCATCTAATCAGGACGGCTTCGTCGATGCCTTCTACCTTTCGCTGATGACCCTGACGACTCTGGGCTACGGGGACATTGCCCCGAGTGCCGACTGGCTGCGGGTGGTGGGCATGCTCGAAGCCCTGGTCGGCTTTGGGCTCCTCACCGCCAGTATCACCTGGATTCTCTCGCTCTATCCGGTCTTCGCCCGACGGCGATCCCTCGCCCAGGAGATCTCTCTCATCGGCGAGTCGGAGCACGTCTCCGGAAGCATCCTCAAGGCGATGAACGCCAACGCCGCCGAGCGCATGCTCAAGGACCTGACCTCCGGGCTGGTCACCGTGCAGGGCGGCTTCATCCGGTTTCCGATCACCTACTACTTCCACAACCGCGACGAACGGGTGTCGCTCGCTGCGGTCATGCTCTATCTCCACGACCTGGCGGAGAGGTCCGCCAGCGCGGACCTGCAGCCGGAGGTTCGCCGCCGCGCCGAAATACTGCGCTCGGCTATCGATCACTTCTCGGGTATGCTCGTACCACGCTTTTTCGATCTCTCCTCGGCTCCGACCGAGAAAGTTCTGGAGGCCTACGCCCGCGACCACCTCCAGCTACCGCGCCAGGGCGGTGGTGCCTCCGGGGAGAGCTAGCAGCGGAGGCCTCTGGATAGCGGCTCCTGGGAACTCGCCGACGATGCTCTATGGTCAGGACCTCGGCGTCTAAGATTTCTGGAGAAAGGCCGCGCTGGCGTAGCTTCTTCCCCTCGAGCCAATCGTCGGTGAGGCAGAAGACGGCGATGATGAAGGTGCTAAGATCCATGAAGGAGACCCCCTCTGTGTTTTCGGCGGCTTGGAACACCACCGAGCATAGCGGGGGCTCGTCCTTCTCAACCCCTCAAAGAAACTTGCACGCGGGGTTAGCTAGTCTCTCGACGCTACAAGTACATCTTAAACTAACGTCTACCAATTGTCTACCAATTATGGTAAACTTTTTCATGGGATGTAAGCTAGACAGAATGGAGATAGACGCTATTCGATTGAGGCAGCTAAGAGAAGAACGTGCCCTATCCCTACGCGAACTGGAACAGTTAGCAGGCGTTAGCTACAACACCATTTGGCGTATAGAGGATGGCAGGCGCAAGCAGGCTCACCCACGCACCATACGGAAGCTAGCGGCGGCACTTGGAGTACAGCCACAAGAGCTAGTTGTTAGGGATTAGTCGTAGTTAGCTGACAGAGGGATTGACAGATAGACAAGACCAATCGAGAAGAAATTTAGGGATTGAGGTTAGGTAAGTTGAAGGCTAGAAGAGAAATGAGGGAACTCGTCCAGCGGCCGCCAGTCGGCGGGCAGCTCCAGGTTTACGCAGGCCCGGGCCGTGCCGTTGCGGCCTTCTACCCGGTAAGAAGGGTGGCGGGATGCGACGGACGCCGCCCGTCCCAAAGTACCCTCGCTGTGGAGTGGAAAGCTAACGCGTACCTTCATGGTCCGCAGATTCTAACCCACGCCGCGCAAGGCGGACGAGCTTGCGCCGCCCGGTGTTCCACGATACCTTCCGGGGACCACACCCGCGTTCAAAAGAGGAGTTTCCATGAGTGAGAACAAGAGCGAGAGCAACCCGCCGATCTCGACCGGCCGCGGCGACGACGGCACCACGACCCTGCTCGGGTCGGGCCGAATGCCCAAAGACGACCCTCGCATAGCAATCCTGGGCGACGTGGACGAAGCCAGCTCTTTCCTCGGCCTGGCCCGCGCCGAAGCCGGGAATGAGGAGTTTAGTGAGCTTCTCATAGAAGTCCAGCGGCTCCTGTACCGGATCATGGGAGACGTGGCGATGCCCAAAGAGGACAACTTCGTCGGTGAGAAAGACCTGGAGTACGTCGAGGGTGCTCTTGAAGAGTGGCGCGACCGCACGAAGCTCCCGACCGAGTTCGTTGTCCCCGGAGAGAGCCAGCTCGGGGCGCTGCTGGACGTCTCGCGGTCGGTCGTGCGCCGCGCCGAGCGGAGCCTGGTCGCCGCCGGATACTCCGAAGAACATCCCTGTGCCGTCCGCACCATCAACCGGCTCTCCGACCTGCTCTACATCCTCGCCCGCAACGCCGACGGCGAGAACCTCTTCTCCAGAGGCTCGTGAGCTCGAAGAAGCTCTGGCCCGTCCTGCTGCTCGTCCTCCTGCTCACGAGTTGCGGTGAGAGCCAACGAAATGCCGCCGAGACATCGCCGCCGACCACCGAGGCCCACGCCGCCTCCGAAACGACGGGCCAACCCCGCTCCACCCCGGTCTCCAGACCCGAAACCGCGGGCGAAACCGCCGGTGAGACTACCGCCCCTACAACCGGCGAGCAGCGGGAGGATACCGCCCGGTCGGAAGGACGGACCGAACCACGCTACGGCTACACCTACGGCCAGGCGTCGGGGAACCGCGTCGTAGAGGGGACCGGCGGGCTTCCCGGGTCGGAGCCGGTAGACGTAAGACTCGACGGTGTACCTACCTGGGTGGTCGGCGTGCCGCTGGGAGACGACACCGCCTGGGTAGTTACCCTCGGCGACGGCCGGGTACAGGCGTTTCGCCTGGACGAGTCGGGGGAGCATAGCCCCGTCTCCATAACCCCCGACGAGCTTCCTCCGGGACAGCCGCCGCTCGTAAAGTCCGAGGGTGGCGGCCTGGAGTTGGTCACCGCCCAGACTATGGAGGCTTCGGATCTCACCCACCCCGTACCCGTCTCGTTGGACAGTAACGAAGCCCTGATCTCCACGACCCGAACCGGCCAAATACTCATGGAGAGCAGCGGAAGAGACGCCGCCGTAAGCGAGTACGCTGGAATAAAAGCGCTCCCGGACGCCCGCTTCGTCCGGGGCGCGGGCGGCACGCTGGCTTTCCTTTCTGACCCAACCGAACGCTACGCACACGGCGTCTTGGGCGACGCCGTGGAGGCCGACAGCATTACGCTGCTCCGGCCCGGAGGAGAAGCCCTGGAAGCCGGCGTATTGCCCCCCGTTTCCGGTGGCGTGTTCGAGCAGATCTCGCCGCTGTGGTTCGAGGCGCCGGGGGTTGAGGGCGAGCTACTGGCCGTTACGGAGAGCACACCGGAGCTCGCCACGCGGGTCTCGGTCTACAGCCTGGACGGAAGCCTGGTCGCTGCGGGACCGTTTATCGGGGAGCCGCTCAAGTGGCGGCATTTGCTGGCGGCCGGGCCGTTCGGTCCGAACGGGGAGGTCGAGCTGGTAGACACCCTCACCCCCCACATCGGCGGGACCGTAGAGTTCTACCGGCCAGACTTCGACAGCGGTTCCCTGGACGTCGTCGCCACCCAGAGGGGCTACACCTCGCATCGCATCTACACCCGCAACCTGGACACCGTCCGCGCCGGAGACCTTGATGGTGACAGCCGCTGGGAGCTGCTCGTCCCCAACGACGCCTACACGGAGCTTGGCGCGATCCGCCACGAGGCGAATGGCGCGAGCGTGGCCTGGACCCTGCCGGCGGACGGCACCATCGTCACCAACCTCGCCTCCGCCACGAACTCCGGCGGCCGCGCCCAGGTCGCCGCCGGCCGCGAAGACGGCTCGTTGAGGATCTGGCCGTAGAACATCCGTCTCCGGCAAGCGTCACGCCGGCCGGTTTACAGGTTTACAGTACCGGTGCAACTTGCTACGATGCCGGTACGAATGGAGCGGGGTCTCCGTTCGGGGGCCGGTTAGATGGTGGGATAGAGTCTATCGGGCCCGCTGGCGCGAAGAGCTGTGGAACGGTTGCCGGTGAGCCTGGGGCGGGCCGGGCGTTTATGGGAGGAGACTAATGTCCGAACGGTTTGACATTACCGGGCTCGATATAGGGATACTCGTCGTCTACCTTATTCTGAGCCGAATCATCCCTCTCATCCTCAACCCCAAGGTGAGCGATGACTCGGAGGGATACTTTCTCGGTTCCCGGAACTTTATCTGGCCCCTGATCGGCTTCTCCCTCTTCGCCTCGAACATGTCGGGGTCGCACTTCGTCGGGCTGGCCGCCGCCGGATACAACCAGGGCATCGCCGTCTTCAACTACGAGTGGATGGCGGTCGTTATTCTGGTGATCTTCATGTTTTTCATCCTGCCCTTCTACCTGCGGAGTCGGGTGTTTACGATGCCCGAGTTCCTTGAGAAACGGTACGACGTGCGTAGCCGGATGGCTTTCTCGGGGTTCACCCTCTTCGCCAACATGTTCATAGACATGGCCGCCGCTTTGTTCGCGGGCGCGGTCGTTCTGCGAGTCCTGTTCCCGGCCATACCGCTGTGGGTAACCGTTCTGGCCCTGGCGCTCCTGGCGGGTATATACACGGTCGTCGGCGGGCTGGGGGCGGTGGTGATCAGCGACTCCATACAGACCGTCGTGCTGTATATCGGTGGGGCACTGGTCTTCTTCCTGACCCTCCGGGAGATACCTTCCTGGGATGCGATCCGGCAGGAAAGGGGCCCCGAACACTTTAGCCTCATCCAGCCCATCGGCGACAGCGAGCTGCCGTGGCCGGGCCTGCTGACCGGACTCATAATTATCGGGTTTTACTACTGGGCTACGAACCAGTTCATCGTGCAGCGCGCCCTGGGGGCGCGGACCCTGGACCACGGCCGGTGGGGCGCCATATTCTGCGGGTTCCTCAAGCTTCCCATCTTGTTCATCATGGTCCTTCCCGGTGCGTTAGCAATCGCGCTTTACCCCAACATACAAGATCCCAACCAGATCTTCCCGACGCTCGCCTTTGATCTCCTGCCGGTCGGTGTGCGGGGCGTCGTCCTGGCGGCGCTGGTGGCCGCCATCACGTCAACGGTGGATTCGATACTCAACTCAGCCTCGACCCTGGTAACGATGGACTTCGTTCAGAGGTTCCGGCCACAGACGAGCCAGACGGCCCTGGTGCAGATCGGGCGCATCTCGACGGTCGGGGCCATGATAGTCGCGATCGTCTGGGCCCCCCAGATCGCACGCTTTGAGACGCTCTTCGGCTACCTGCAATCAGCGTACTCGTACGTAACGCCTCCCGTGGTCGCCGTATTTCTGGTGGGCATCCTGTGGACCCGGGTAAACCGCCACGGCGCCTTCTGGACACTGGCGACGATCATACCCATCGGCGCGGTGTTCTTTATCCTCAACGAGGTAGTAGGCGTCTTTAGCATTCAGTTCCTCTACGCCGCGGCCATCTCGTTCGTCGTCAGCCTGGTGGTCCTGATCGGGGTTAGCCTGCTCACCGGCGCGCCCGATAGGGAGCAGGTGGAGGACCTGACCTGGAGACCCGCCTACTGGCGCAGGGACACCGAAGAGCTCCGCGGCAAGCCCCTGTACTTGAACTACCGCTTCTGGGCGGTAACCCTGCTCATCTCCGCCCTCGTGATAGTGATCATATTCTGGTAGTGCAGACGAGGTACAGACCATCGGAATGAAGAAACTCAAGATGGGCATGATAGGCGGCGGCTCCGACGCGTTTATCGGCGCGGTGCACCGCAGCGGCGCACTCATGGACGGCCAGATAGAGTTCGTCGCCGGAGCCCTCTCTTCCACCAGGGAGAAGTCCTTGGCTTCCGGGCGTGCACTGGGTCTCTCTGAGAGACGCAACTACGGCTCCTGGGAAGAGTTGCTGGAAGGTGAGCTCTCTCTTTCCGAAGGGGAGCGGGTAGACTTCGTCAGCGTGGTGACACCGAATCACCTGCACTTCCCCGTGGCCCGGGCCTTCGCCGAAGCCGGCATCAACGTCGTGTGCGACAAGCCGATGGTCCACTCCTCGGAGCAGGCCGAGCAGCTCGTCGGTACCGTTGAGGAGAGCGGCGTAGTCTTTGCAGTCACCTACCAGTACACCGGCTACCCGATGGTCAAGCAGGCCCGGCACATGGTGCGACGGGGGGACCTGGGCGAGGTTCGTAAGGTCATCGTCGAGTACAGTCAGGACTGGCTGGCCTCCAAAGCGGAGGAGAACGGCGCAAAGCAGGCGGAGTGGAGGACCGACCCGGAGCGCTCAGGCATAGCAGGGGCCATGGGCGACATTGGCTCTCATGCCGAGAACCTGGTTGCGACGGTCACGGGGTTGGAGATCTCCGAGATCTGCGCCGACCTCACCGCCTTCGTTCCGGGAAGAAGACTCGATGACGACGGCAACCTCCTGATCCGCTACGAGGGGGGCGCCAAAGGCGTGCTCATCGCCTCGCAGGTCTCTTCGGGTGAGGAGAACAACCTGAGCCTCCGTATCTACGGTACCGAGGCGGGCCTGGAGTGGCGTCAGGAGAACCCCAACTACCTCTACTTCAAGCCGGCCGGAGCGCCCGAGCAAGTCTTCAAGAGAGGCAACGAGTACCTCTGTGAGGAGGCCAAGGCGGCAACCCGTGTTCCTCCCGGACATCCCGAAGCCTTTATCGAGGCCTTCGCCAATGTATATTCGGGTGTGGCCGCCGCCATCAGGAACGATCGCGGTGACGGCGATGTGGCCGACGCTCTTACCGATTTCCCCACCGTCTACGATGGGGCGAGAGGCGTGCGCTTCATAGAGAAGACTGTGGAGAGCGCCAGGAGCGACAACAAATGGACAACCGCCCGCTGCTAGCATGTCCCGGCAGGAGCCACGTCCTGTAAACCGTGGGTACGTTCCGGGCTTCCAATGCGGGTAAGATGGTCTGCGTCAAACAAGAAGAGGAGGCTGCGAGACGATGGTAGATTTTGGTGTTTTCGTTCCGCAGGGGTGGCGGATGGACCTGGTTGAGATAGAAGATCCGGTCGAGCAGTACGAGGCGATGACCCGGGTGGCGAAGGTGGCTGACGAAGCCAGAGCATACGACTCCATCTGGCTCTACGATCACTTCCACACCGTCCCCATCCCGGAGAAAGAGACCGTCTTCGAGTGTTGGACGGCAACCGCCGGACTCACACGAGACACCAGGAACGTAAAGGTCGGCCAGATGGTCACCTGCAACGGCTACCGCAACCCGGCGCTCCTGGCGAAGATGGCCTCCACGATAGACGCGATGAGCGGCGGACGCCTCATCTGCGGGCTCGGCGCGGGCTGGTACGAGCATGAGTGGAAGGCTTACGGCTACGGATTCCCCGAAGTCCCCGAGAGAATGCGGGCCTTCAAGGAGGCGTGCGAGATCGTCCACCGCATGTGGACCGAGGACGACGTAGTTTTCGACGGCGAGTTCTACAAGAAACTCTCTCAGTTTCACTAAAATCATCATCCACATAGGACCGGGGCAGAGGAAGCTTTCCTTAGCTTAGCGGTATGGTTCTTTGGGCCCGAGAAAGGTTGATCTGTTAAGCGATCTACAAGAGGAAGCGAGTCCCGTGGGCTATCGGGGGCATCATAGCCTTGAGTATTTTGATCATCTATGATCTGCATCAGCGCCACCAAAATGAAGAAAAGAAGGGGGATAAACGATGGCAGTCAGATTCGGTGTCTTCGTGCCGCAGGGCTGGCGAATGGACCTGGCCGAGATAAAAGACCCGGTGGAGCAGTAC
>JALYGE010000057.1 GCA_030777225.1 Actinomycetota bacterium | reverse complement strand
GCTTGAGGTCCGCGATGATCGGGGTGCGCTGGCTGACGCGGTCGAAGTCGTCTATGTGGAGCTCTATGCCGGCCTCGCGGGCTATGGCGAGCAGGTGCAGCACCGCGTTGGTCGAGCCGCCGGTCGCAGCGACGGAGGCGATGGCGTTCTCGAACGACTCTTTGGTGAGGATCTCCGATGGTGTAAGGCCCTTGTCCAGGATCTCCATGACGAGCTTGCCGGCCTCGACGCAGGAGTCATCTTTGCGCGGATCGTTGGCCGGCGGGTCGGCGGAGCCCATCGGCGAGAGACCGAGAAACTGGAGGGCGAGCGCCATCGTATTGGCGGTGAACTGGCCGCCGCAGGCCCCGGCTCCGGGGCAGGCGTGCTCCTCGAGGTCGTGGAAGGTTTCGTCGTCCATCTTGCCCGCCGCGTGGGAGCCGATGGCCTCGTAGACATCCTGGATGGTAACGTCGTGACCCTGAAAGCGGCCGGGGGCTATGGAGCCGCCGTAGATCACGAACCCCGGAACCCCGAGCCGGACGAGCGCCATCGCCCCGGCGGGGATGGTCTTGTCGCAGCCGACGATGGAGACCACCGCGTCGAACATGTGGCCGCGCCCAACCAGCTCTATGGAGTCGGCTATGACCTCGCGGCTTATGAGCGAGGTCTTCATGCCCTCTGTGCCCATCGTGACGCCGTCGGAGATGGCGACCGTGTTGAACTCCATCGGGGTGCCGCCGGCCTCCCGGATGCCCTCTTTTACGCGCTCGGCGAGGCGGCGCTGGTTGAAGTTGCAGGGCATCGTCTCTATCCAGGTATGGGCGACGCCTACGATAGGCTTGCTCAGGTCCTCGTCGTCGAAGCCGATGGCGTGTAGCATCGCCCGGGCTCCCGCCCGATCCCGGCCCTCGTAGATGGTGCGGCTGCGGCGTCGAGTATCGGTATCCATCAAAACCTCTCTTTAGCTCACTGACCTTCCTAATAATCTCACACCGTGTCGCGTATGGCATCGGGCCGAATTTAGTCCATATGAACTATTGAGCTTCGAGTTGCAAGTGGGGCATAATATTGAGGGACCCGAAGGTCTGTTGCCTAAAGCTAATCTGTCCGACAACACGGGGCAATTCCATGTGGGACCCGGGGTATATCGGGGGAGGCTCTGGAGGATCTTTCTCCTACACTTTCGATGAGCCGGGAACGTAAGTAATTCTGTATACCGCACGAGGATTTGGGTATGGTGGCCAGTGTAACAGTGAGTAGCGCCGTGGCTGTAGGGCAGGAGGCGAAACAGCCGCTGCCCACCACCGGCGGCCCCTCACTCTTGCTGCCCGTTGTTGCCCTGGGCATGGCGGTAACCGGCCTTCTAGGGCTGGCCCTTCTGCGGTGAGCTTTGTAAAAAAGCCGGGAGCGGAGGGGGCGCAGGCTCCCCCTCCGCTCCCATTCTTTAACGGCGGCGGCTTTTCGCCGGGGCAAATCTCCGCTCGGGCATTAGAATGGCCGGGTGAAAAGCGCGGCCAAAAACTTCCGGATACCGATCTTCCTGGGCCTCACGATAGTTTTCTGGGCTTCGGCGTTCGCCGGTATCCGGGCGGGGCTGGAAGAATATAGCCCCGGACATGTCGCGCTGGTGCGCCTGATGGTCGCCTCTATCGCGTTGCTGGTGTACGCCGCAGCGACCCGGATGCCGCTACCGGAGATGCGGGACCTGCCGGTAATTCTGCTCGGCGGGTTTCTGGCGTTCACCGTCTACCACGTGACGCTCAACTACGGGGAGGTGACCGTTACGGCGGGGCCGGCGAGCCTGTTGGTGAACACGGCCCCGATCTTTACCGCCCTTTTGGCGACGGCTTTTCTGGGGGAGCGGCTACGTGGTATTGGGTGGGTCGGGATGTTCGTGAGCTTCGTGGGGGCAGCCCTGATCGCGCTGGGCGAGGGCGAAGGGCTCCGGTTCGCCCCCGGGGCTTTTATTATCCTGATCGCCGCCGTCTCCGTGAGCATCTACCTCGTGATCCAGAAACCCTACCTCAAGAAGTACGGCTCCCTGAATTTCACCGCCTACGCGATCTGGGCGGGCACGCTCTTTACCCTGGTGTTCCTGCCGGGGCTCGCCGGAGAAGTACGCTCCGCGCCGCTCGACGCCACGCTCGCCCTCGTCTACCTCGGCATCTTCCCGACGGCCATCGCCTACGTCACCTACGCCTACGTCTTCTCGCAGCTTACGGCTTCGCGGGGTGTGAGCTTTCTATACCTGGTGGGGCCGACGGCGTTCGTGATCGCCTGGATCTGGCTCGGCGAGGTCCCGAGCCTGCTCTCGTTCATCGGGGCCGGGATAGTCCTGATGGGGGTAGCGATCGTCAACACGCTGGGCCGGGCACGGTAAAATATCTGTCCTGAAGTATCCGACACAGGTGGTTTATATGGAGACCGAAAAGAAGCAGACCCATCGCATAAATCCCGGTACGCGTATCGGGCACGTACACTTGAAGGTCGCGGATATCGAACGTGCCCTGGGATTCTATCGGGACATCCTTGGCTTCGAGGTAATGCAGTGGTACGGGGATGGGGCGGTCTTTATCTCCGCCGGCGGCTACCACCACCACATCGGGCTCAACACCTGGATGAGCAAGGGTGCGCCGCCCGCGCCGCGAGGTTCGGCCGGGCTCTTCCACCTCGCCATCCTCTATCCCGAGCGCCGGGATCTGGCACAGGCCCTGAAGTGGCTGTTGGAAGCGAACTACCCGCTCGACGGGGCCTCGGACCACGGCGTCTCCGAAGCTCTCTACCTCCGCGACCCGGACGGCAACGGGGTGGAGCTCTACGTGGACCGGCCCGAAGAAGAGTGGCCCCGCACCGCAGACGGCGGCCTCGCGATGGTTACGCGACCGCTAGATCTCGAGGACCTGCTCGCTGAGTTGGAGCCCGCGGAGTAAGGAGTAAGGCCGGCAACGATCGGCTTACGCAACTGATCTTTCGCAAGACCACACCGTTGCTGTAGCTTTGCCGCCAACCAGACACCAGAGGTTGAGGCTGCGCGGAACAGCGGGTCAGTTGTTTCGCGTAGCGCTATGGTATTCGCGTTGGGCGAAGGTCACCGTGGCGTGGGCGGCGGCGTCGGAGATCTCGTCCAGACCCCTCCGGCTGATGTTGTCGAGGTCGTCGCAGGACCGATGGTAGCAACCGTCGTAAGGCTCGCCCGCCGCACCGCCGTAGTCCTCCTCCTGGTTTTCGGTTTTTATGGTGCTGTCGCCGGAGAATATGCCGCCGACCGGAACGTCCTCGGCGGCGAAGGGGCCGTGGTCCGAGCGTCCCGCCAGGTCAAACGTCTCCGTTTCGAGACCTTGAGACTCGAAGTAGTCCTCGAAAACCTGCGTTACCTCCGGAGAGCCGTAGAGGAAGCGGACGTAGTTGGGCGAGGCGACCATGTCGAAGTTGAGGTAGACGGCGACATTTTCGATCTCCCCGGCGCTGAGCCGTTTCACGTAGTGGTTAGAGCCGAGAAGGCCCAACTCTTCGCCACCCCAGAACGCGAAGCGGACCCGGTTGCGGGGAGTTTCGTCTAGCTGCGCCATCTCCTCCGCGATCTCCAGTATCGTGGCTGAGCCGGAGCCGTTGTCGTTGATGCCCGGTCCCGCCGGCACGGAGTCGAGATGGGCCCCCAACATAACGGTATGCTCCTCGCCACCTTCGGGCGAGGTCGCGATGACGTTGGTCGTGGCGCCTCCTTCGTCTTCGTCCGGCAGCCCGAACCGCTTCATTCTCACCTCGTATCCGGCTTCGCGCAGTGTACGCGCGACGTACTCCGCCGAGGCCCTGTAGCCCGGCGTGCCGGCGGCCCGGTTGCCGCCGTTCTCTTCGGCGATGGCCGCGAAGCGCCGTTCGTGCTCCAGGATGCCGCCGGGTGTTACGGCCTCGCGCAGAGCGGCGGACGTCAGCTCCTGAGAGATACGGGTAGTCTCCTGCGTGGGCGGGACGCTTGCCGGGGCGCCGGCCGGAGAGCTCGCGAGGAGCGTGGCGAGTCCCACGCCGCCGGCGATCAAAATAAGGGCTAGTACGCCAAACAGGATGAGCTTGGTGCGGGTCATCGGTCGATACTGAATTTACCACAGGACGAAACGGCTCCATCCGTAAAGATGCGTAGCGGCGCGATAGAATACGAGTATGGATCTCGGAAGCATAGGAAAGCTCCTCATCGGCGGCGCCGTTCTGCTGTTGTTGATCGGCGGTCTGTTTCTCTTGCTGGGACGGCTGGGAATGGACCGCTTACCGGGGGACCTGGTTTTCCGGCGGGGGAACGCGACGGTGTACTTTCCGATCGGCCTCATGATCCTGCTCTCAATACTCGGCACCATCCTGCTCAACATCTTTCTCCGCCGCTAGATGCTGACCTCTGAGCTCGACTACGAGCTGCCCGAAGCCCTGATCGCCCAGAGGCCCGCCGAACCTCGCGACTCCTCCCGCCTGATGGTCGTGGACGTGGGAAGCGGGAGAATTTCACACCACGCCTTCCGCGACCTGCCGACTTTCCTGAAGAGCGGCGACGCCGTGGTCCTGAACGAGACCAAAGTCCTGCCCGCCCGGTTGGAGGCCCACCGTCCCGGCGGCGGGCGGGTAGAACTACTGTTCCTCAGAGACCTCGGAGACCGATGGGAAGTCCTCGCGCGGCCAGGTAAGCGTCTCAGGCCCAACATGAGGCTCACCAACGGAAATGAGCGGTTAGAAGTCCTCGAAAACCTCGGCGACGGACGCTGGACCGTGCGGGGACAAAACGTCCTGGAGACTCTGAACCGCAAGGGCCGTATGCCGCTCCCCCCGTACATAGAAGCCACAAGAGAAACCGAGAGCGCGTACCAGACGATCTACGCCCGCAATCCCGGCTCCGCCGCTGCGCCGACAGCCGGCTTTCACTTCACGGACGAAGTGTTGCAAAAAGTGGAAGAGGCGGGAGCGAACCTCGCGCGGGTCACCCTGCACGTTGGGACCGGCACCTTCACGCCGGTGAGGACGGAGAACTTGCAGGAGCACAGGATGCACGCGGAGCGTTACTCGGTCCCGGACGAAGCCGCCCGGGTCATGCGGGAGGCCGAACGGGTGGTGGCCGTCGGGACGACCGTGGCCCGCACGCTGGAGAGTTGGGCCGCCACCGGAGCGGCGGAAGCAGAGTCCGAGCTGTTTATCTACCCCGGCTATCGCTGGCGGGCGGTGGACATGTTGCTGACCAATTTTCATTTGCCGCGCTCGACGCTGCTGGCGATGGTGATGAGCTTCGCCGGGGTGGATCTGGTGCGGGAGGCGTATCGGACAGCGGTCGCGGAACGTTACCGGTTCTACTCTTATGGGGACGCCATGCTGCTCGTCGGCGGCGGGAGAAGCCGGTAGGCGCGCCGGTCCGCATAGAGGTCGTCGCCCGTGACGGCGAGGCGCGGGCCGGGCTCCTTGATACCCCGCACGGTCAGGTGGAGACGCCGACCTTCATGCCGGTCGGGACGAAGGGGACCGTCAAGGGCCTGACGCCGGGAGATTTGCGAGCGGTGGGCACCGGGATCGTGCTCGGCAACACCTACCATCTGTACCTGCGTCCGGGGCCAGACCTCATCGCGGAGGCCGGCGGGCTGCACGGGTTTACGGGCTGGGACGGCCCGATGCTCACGGACTCCGGGGGCTACCAGGTCTTCTCGCTCGCGGCGACGCGCCGCATCTTCGAGGAGGGTGTGGAGTTCGCCTCCGTATACGACGGTTCGTCCCACACCTTTACGCCGGAGCTGACGACCCGGGTGCAGGAGAAGCTCGGGGCGGACATCGCCATGGTGTTGGACGAGTGTCCGCCGGCAAAGGTGGACTCCGGGTACCACGCAGAGTCTTTGCGCCGCACAGCCCGGTGGGCGGCGCGTTGCAAAGAGGCGCATACGAGGCTGGATCAGGCGCTGTTCGGGATCGTGCAGGGCGGGCTACACGCGGACCTGCGCCGGGAAAGCCTGGAACGGACGGTGGAGATCGGGTTCGACGGTTACGCGGTCGGCGGGCTTTCAGTGGGGGAGTCGCGGGAGGAGATGCTGGAGATGCTGGCCCTGACCGCCCCGGAGTTGCCCCCGGATAAGCCCCGGTACTTCATGGGCATCGGGGATCCGGTAGGGGTTCTGGAGGTGATCGGGCTCGGCGTGGACATGTTCGACTGCGTGCTGCCTACCAGACTCGCCCGTCACGGGGCGGCGCTCACCCAGGACGGCAGGATAAACCTCAAAAACGCCTGCTTCCGCCACGACTTCGGTCCCCTGGACGAAGAATGCTCTTGTGAGACTTGCAATGGCTACAGCCGGGCCTACCTGGCGCACCTGGTACGGGAGAACGAGTTGCTGGGCCACCGGCTCGTCACGCTACACAACGTCCACTTTATGGCGGACCTGTGCCGTAAAGCGCAACGAAGAATTCAAAAAAGCGAGTTTCACGAGTGGGCGCGGGCCTGGAAGAGCCGCTATTCGGGGAGCCCCGAACGGTGCTAGAATTGTCCGCTAGCCAATGAACAGCACGAGAAACAGCCTGATCGTCTTGGGGTTGGTGGTCGTCCTTATCGGGGTGGCCGCGTACTTGATCTTTATCCGCCAGCCGGTCTCCGAGGCTACCCAGCTAGGACTGGACCTGGAAGGCGGCGTGAGCGTGCAACTCGAAGGTTCGCAGGCCGGGGACGAGGAAGTCACCCGCGAGGAGATGCAGCGGGCCTCCGAGGTCATCCGACAGCGGGTGGACAGCCTGGGCGTCACGGAGCCGGAGATACAGCTCCAGGGCCAGGACCAGATGATCGTCAACATCCCCGGCATAACCGACTCCGACCGGGCCGTAGAGCTTATAGGACGCACGGCCCAACTCGGTTTCTACCAGGTGCTCGCCGTAGAGCCTTCGCCTTCGCCGGTGCCACAGGATGAGGTCGAAGAGACTAAAGACGAGATCCGGGAGGACCTCCGGGATGACTCGGAGTACGAGCCGGGGCAGACCAAGATACTCTTCGACGAGACGGAGAACCCGCAGGGAGGCGGCGTCTTTGTCGAAGGGTACATCGTGCCGGAGGAGCCGGCCCTTACCGGAGGCGCGCTTACCGGCGCGAACCTCGGCACCGACCAGGCCGGCGGCCTGCAGGTCGAGATGCAGCTAAACCGTCAGGGGCGTCAGCAGTTTGGTGACTTGAGCCAGGAGATCGTCGAGCAGGCGATTGCCGAGGGCCAGCCCGGCAACGGACAGCTCGCCATAGTGCTCGACGAAGACGTGGTGAGCGCGCCGACGGTGGAAGAGCGTCTCGACCAGGGAACGGTGGTTATCAACAACCCCAGCGCCGGCGGGTTGCCGCAGGCCGAGGCGGAGGAGTTGGAGATCGTGCTCCAGACAGGCGCGCTGCCGGTGGAGATGGAGGTGCTCTCCGTAACGTCTATCGGGCCGACGCTCGGCGCGGAGTCTCTGAGGAGCGGCCTGATCGCCGCGCTCGTCGGCTTCGGATTGGTCCTGGGTTTCCTGCTCTTTATCTACCGGGCACTCGGCATCGTCGCGGACCTGGCGCTCCTGATCTATGCGTTTCTCCTCTGGGGACTCGTCGTCGCCATCCCGATAACGGTAACGCTGCCGGGCATCGCGGGCGTCGTCCTGACCTTCGGGGTCGCCGCGGACGCGAACATTGTGATCTTCGAGCGGATAAAAGAAGAGGTCCGGCGCGGTAAGACGCCGCGCACGGCCGTCCAGATCGGCTATCAGAAAGGTTTCCGCGCCATTCTGGACGGCAACCTGACGACCCTGATCACGGCCTTCATCCTCTTCGCGCTCTCCAGTGGCTCGGTGCGCGGGTTCGCCGTGCTCCTGACTATCGGCGTCATACTCTCCATGTTTACCGCTATCGTGGTGACGCGGGCGCTGCTGGGCGTCGTCTCCAGCCGCGGGCTCCATCTCTCGCCGGCGATGATGGGCGTCTCTAAAGGAAGCATCGCCACCGAACAACCCAGAAGGGTGCGGTAGTGGGTATCAGGCGAGTCTTCGGAAGGATAGACTTCGTTGGCGGCTGGAAGTTGTGGTTCGCCATCTCCGGCGTCCTGCTCCTGCTCGGTTTCGGGGCTATCCTCCTCGGTAATCTGAACCTGGGCATAGACTTCCAGGGCGGGGCCAAGTTCACCGTTGCCAACCCGGAGAACCTCCCCGGTGAGCGCGCGATCCGGGACACCCTGCCGGACGCCGTGCAGAGCCAGGCGGTGGTGTTGCGCGCGGGAGACGGTTATGAGGTCCGCACCCCGCCGATCAGCGAGAACCAGCGCGGAGAGGTGCGTGACGCGTTGCAGGAAGCGTTGGGCGCCGAGGTGAGCGTGACCAGCATCAGCCCGACTTTCGGGACCCAGGTGCGCAACCAAGCGTTGCAGGCCGTGGCGGCGGCGTTGCTCGTGATCGTGATGTTCATTAGCATCCGGTTCGAGTTCGCTTTCGCGCTGGCCGCCATGGTCGCCGTGGTCCACGACGTGCTGATGACCATAGGTTTCTACGCCATCGTTGGCCGGGAGGTCAACCTGGTAACGGTCGTCGCCGTCCTGACGGTGCTCGGCTACTCACTCTACGACACCATTATCATCTTCGACCGCATCCGGGAGAACTCCCCGGCCGTCGGCTACAACCGGCGCCGCTTCGACGAGATGGTGAACAATTCTATCCGGCAGGTCGTCACGCGTTCCATATACACTTCGGTCTCCACGCTCATCCCGATAACCGCGCTCCTGATCTTCGGCGAGTCCACCCTGAGCGACTTCGCCTTCGCCCTGCTCGTGGGCATCGTCGCCGGCACCTACAGCTCACTCTTTATCGCCTCGCCGGTTCTCTCGCTCTACAAAGCCTGGCGGGCGGATAGGGGCCAGGTCGCCGAGTCCTCGGCATAGCTCGATGTTCGGCTCG
>JALYGE010000056.1 GCA_030777225.1 Actinomycetota bacterium | reverse complement strand
TGGTCGGCGTCTTCTACATAGGTTGCCTCCCAGCCGCTCTCTCCGAAGCGGTGTTCCCGAAGAAGCGCTGGCAACTGTGGGCTGGCCTGATGATTCTGTGGACGGCGCTCTGGCTCGCGCTCGTCGGCGTCACGAGCGGTTAGAATAGACGTCGTGACCGTTTACCTGCTGCTGGGAGATGACGAAGAGCGTAAGGCTCGCAGCATAGACAAGCTACGACGGGGGCGTACGCCGGAGGCTTATGACGCGGCCGATTCGAGCCCGGAAGAAGTCGTGTCGGCCTGCAACTCCTACTCACTTTTCGGAGACGGGGCTTTTGTGCTGGTCCGTAACCTCGACGCCTGGAACGCCGCCCAGAAGGCGAAAATGCTGCCGTACCTGAAAAGCCCCTCGTCTGAGACGGATCTCGTCATGCTTGGTAGCAAACTCGGGGCGCGGGAGAAGCTGCTTGCGGCCGTGAAGGAGGCCGGTGAAGTCCATAACTTCGAACAACCCACGGGCAAAGCGCTCGTCAAGTGGGTTGTGGGCTACGCGAAAAACCAAGGCCTGGAGTTGCCGGAAGACGTCGCCGGCTTTCTCATCTCCCGCTGCGCAGAAAACAAAACCCGCCTCGCCCGGGAGACCGAAAAGCTGGCTCTCTACGTTTCTGATGGAAGCGCTGCTACTGAAGACGTGGAAGCGCTCTGTCCCCCGGATTTGCAATCCAACATATTCGCGTTCGTGGACGCCTTGGCCGGGGGGCAACTTGGCCGGGCTCTCCGGCTGCTAGAAGATCTCTTGTCTACCGGCGAACCGCCGCTCCGGGTGATGTACATGATCCGACGCCAGTTCAACCTCCTCGCGCGCGTCCGTTCCCTGACTCGGCGTAGAACTCCAGCCGGTGAGATGGCCAAAGATCTCAAGATCCCGCCCTTCGTCGTCAGAAAGCTCGAAGAGCAGGGACGCCGTATGAGCGAAGAGGATATCGAACAGGCCCTGGCCCTGATCCTGGACCTCGAAAGAGGTTTAAAGGGCGGTCAGAACCTTGGAGATGGACTTCAGGTAGAGCTAGCTGTGTTGAAGCTAGCCCAGTAATGAGGCCGGCTTTTCGGCCTAACCTTCTTCGTTGGAGCCGGCCAGTGCCTTGTCGAAGCGGCTGATCTTGCGGGCGGCTTTGTTGCGGTGGATGACGCTTTTGACGGCGGCCTTATCGTAAGCCTTCTGGGACTCGTTCCGGATCTCTCGGGCGGCGTCCGTGTCGCCGGAGTCTATCGCCCGGTAAAAGTTTTTGGAGAGGGTCTTGAGGCGGGTCTTGACGGCGCGGTTCTGTTCGAATCGCTTGAGGCTCTGTTTGTCGCGCTTGGATGGTGCGGGCACGTTTTGCTCCTCTAATTATGTAAGGGACGTAACCGGGAGAATGTAACATACAGGGGGCAAAGGGGCAATCGTGTTAAAATTCCCGGGTGGAAAATATCGAGCGCACACGCAACTTCTGCATAATCGCGCACATTGATCACGGTAAGAGCACGCTGGCCGACCGGCTATTGGACGTCACGGACGCTGTCCCTGAACGGGAGCGGGTGGCCCAGATCCTGGATACCATGGAGCTGGAGCGCGAGCGGGGCATCACCATCAAAGCCCAGGCCGTCCGCCTGCTCTACAACCGCCCGGACGGCGAGTGGAACATGAACCTGATCGATACTCCCGGCCACGTAGACTTTGCCTACGAGGTCTCGCGGGCGATAGCAGCTTGTGAAGGTACCCTACTGGTGGTGGACGCGGGGCAGGGCATCCAGGCGCAAACTCTGGCGAACCTGTACCTGGCAATGGAGCACGACCTGGAGATAATCCCGGTCGTAAACAAGATAGACCTCCCCGCCGCCGACGTGCCGGCCGTCACGGAAGAGCTGGTCGAGCTTCTCGGGGTCGACGAGGATGAGGTGCTCAAGATCTCCGCCAAAACCGGAGAGGGCATAGACAAGATCCTGGACGCCATCGTGGACCGCATCCCGGCGCCGGAGACTGCACAGGACGAGACGCGGGCGCTTATCTTCGACTCGCACTACGACCCATACCGGGGCGTCATCTCGTTGACGCGCATCTTCGACGGTGAGCTGGCCAAAGGCGATACCGTTCGGGCGATGGGCAGCGAGGAGCAGTTCGAGTTACTGGAGGTCGGTTGCCACGCTCCGAAACCTACGGCGTTGCCCGGCCTGGGGGCCGGTGACGTGGGGTATGTGATCGCCGGCCTCAAGGATATAGAGGCCCTGCGGGTTGGGGATACGGTGACCAGAACCGAAAATCCGGCCTCCGAACCCTTGCCGGGCTACGACCGGGCCCTTCCGACTGTCTTCTCCGGCCTCTACCCGACGGACGGCGACGATTTCGAGCGCCTCCGGGAAGCCCTGGCGAAACTTCAGCTAAACGATGCTTCGCTGTTCTTCGAGCCCGAAAACTCGCGGATGGGTTTCGGGTTCCGGTGTGGCTTCCTGGGTTTGTTGCACATGGAGATCGTGCAGGAGCGGTTGGAGCGGGAGTTCGGGCTGGACCTGATCGCCTCTTCTCCCAGCGTGAAGTACGAGGTCGTCGTGGATGGTGAGACCATCGAGGTTACTAACCCGAGCGAGCTACCGGAAATCTTCGATGAGATCCGGGAGCCCGTAGTACGGGCCACCATCATCTGTCCCAAGGACTACGTCGGCGCGATAATGAGCCTCTGTCACGACCGGCGCGGAATCTCTATCGGCATGGAGTACATCTCCACGCGCCGGGTCCAGCTTACCTACGACCTGCCGCTCGCGGAGATAATCACCGACTTCTTCGACGCCCTGAAGAGCCGCACCCGGGGCTACGCTTCCTACGACTACGAGCCGAAAGGCTACGAAGTCTCGGACCTGGTAAAGGTCGAGATCCTGGTCTCCGGCGATCCGGTGGATGCGCTTTCATTCATAGTTCACCGGGATAAGGCTTACCAGCGGGGACGAGCGCTCGCAGAGAAGTTGCGAGAGCTGATACCGCGCCAGCAGTTCGAGGTTCCCGTGCAGGCGTCGGTCGGAAAACGGATCATTGCTCGCGAGACGGTCCGAGCCTACCGCAAAGACGTCACCGCCAAGTGTTACGGTGGCGACATTACCCGCAAACGTAAGCTGCTGGAGAAACAGAAGGCCGGCAAGCGGCGGATGAAGCAGGTGGGAAGCGTCGAGATTCCGCAGGAAGCTTTCCTGGCCGCCCTGCGGATCTAGGTTCGGGAGAACAAACTCTCCATGATAAAATTTTACCATTATGCGGCTGTCTAACAGGCAACACGAGATACTCATCAGGACTCTGGAGTTGTATATCTCCAGCGGGACGCCCGTGGGCAGCCACGCCCTCAGCGAGTTCGTGGAGGCGAGCAGTTCGACGATTCGCGCGGAGCTCTCCAGCCTGGAATCTGCGGGCCTTCTGACCCACCCGCACACTTCCGCGGGACGTGTTCCGACCGATGCCGGATATCGTTACTACGTGGACGCTCTGATCGCCGGCGACGCTCCAGAGGCCGATGCGTTCGAGGCGCCTTTCGGGTCCGGTAACATAGATGAACTGCTCCGGGGCGTCTCCGAGGGGATGAGCGAGGTGACCCGCATGCTCGCCGTCGTTGCGGGCCCGGGCGCCCTGGGCGACTCGCTAAAGCGCGTCGACTACCTGCCGCTGTCCACCGAATCGCTCTTGCTCATAGTATCGATGGAGAGCGGCGCGTCGTCGAGTACTACCCTGGCGCTCCCTGCTTACGTCGAAGACGGTGAGCTGCGGGAAATATTCGGCGCCCTCAACTCCTGGATAGAAGGTCGTCCCCTGGGTGTAGACCTGGAGTTGGGAATCGCCGCCCGCAGGATCCTCTCCGAGCACAACCCACAGGTCGTAAACGCCGTTCTCGAAGCGGTAAGCCTCCTGGGCCAGGCCACCGAACGTGGCGTGTTTATACAGGGGGTCTCCGCCCTGCTCGCCCGCCTGGACGATCTGGACCCGTCGAGTCTCGCCGCCGTAATCGAGATCTTCGAGCGCCGGCGTTGGTTGCTGCGCCTGATGGGCGACGCGCTTCAGCGCTCGATCTCCAACCCGCACGGTATCGTTGTCTCTATCGGGGCCGAAAGCGGCTTTTACAACCTGGCAAACACCAGCTTTGTGGCCGCCGCCTACAGTCACGGCGAGCGGCCCTACGGCGTAGTCAGCCTTATAGGTCCCAAGCGCATGGAGTATGGTGCGGCCATCTCGACGGTCCGTTCCGCCGCCGAGTCCCTGACCACGCGACTGAGCGATAGCTTCTAACATGGCGACCAAGCGTGACTACTACGAGGTTCTGGGCGTGCCGCGCGGAGCCTCCGATACAGAGATAAAGAAGGCCTACCGGCGTCTCGTCCGAGATCATCACCCGGATGCCAACCCCGGCGACTCCGGCGCCGAAGAGCGCTTTAAAGAGCTGACCGAAGCTTACGAGGTTCTCTCCAACCCGGAAGCCCGGCAGGCTTATGATACCTACGGCCACCAGGTTCCCCGTGGAGGTTCCGCCGGAGGCTATCCCGGTGGCGGAGACCCGTTCGGCGGCTTCCAGGACATCTTCGAGACCTTCTTCGGTGACCGCTTCGGAGATTCCTTCTTCGGCGCCGGCGCCCGAACCCCGAGCCGCGGCAGTGACGCTGAGGTAGAGGTAGAGCTTTCCCTGCGCGAAGCCGCTTTCGGAGCGGAGCGGGAGGTCGGCGTACAGACGGTGAAAAACTGCGGTATGTGCGACGGCCTGGGCGGTACCAAGACCCGCACCTGCGGAACCTGTAACGGGGCGGGCGCGGTCCGTACCGTGCGACAGAGTTTGTTGGGCCAGATGGTGAGCACCCAGCCGTGCTCGACTTGCGGAGGGAACGGCCGGATCATCGAGGAAGCCTGTGACAACTGTCGGGGGAGTGGGAAAGTTTCGGAGATGGTCTCTCGCAATGTCCGCGTCCCGGAGGGTATCGAAAACGGTATGCGGATGCGCATCGGAGGGGCCGGCCACGATGGGGACCCCGGAGCCCCTTCGGGAGACCTGTACGTTATGATAAAGGTTAAGGGAGATCCGGAGTTGATGCGGGACGGGGAAGACCTCATCCACCGGATGAAGATCACCTTCGTAGAGGCGGCTCTGGGCACGGAAGCCGAGGTCCCCACGTTAGAGGGTCCGAAAGAGATCAGCATAGAGGCCGGTACGCAGCCGGGCACGACGTTGCACCTGGCTGGAGAAGGAATGCCGCGCCTGCGACGCCGGGGGCGGGGGGATCTGAAAGTGGTGGTGGACGTGATGGTTCCGACCCGGCTCTCCGCCGTACAACGGGAGCTTCTGGAGCAGTTCGAGTCGGAGAGCGGCAAAGAGACCTACAACGGGAGCGGTGGCTCATTTTTCGACCGTCTCAGGAGCGTATTCCGATAGAAACAGGGACGTTTCGTATGACTCGTACGACTATAACCCGTATCTTCGTGGATGCAGCGCTGGAAGAAGCTAGCGACCTGATCTTGCCTTCGGGAGAAGCCCATCACCTTCAGAACGTCTTGCGAGCGAGACCCGGCGACATTTTCGAGGTCGTAGACGCGACCCGCGCGCTGTTTACCGCCGAACTGCACGAAGGAGCAGAAGCAGTTATTCTGAGTAAACTTCAGGAGCCGGGGAGAGCTCGTGCGGAAGTAACCCTTTATCAGGGGGTGCCCAAAGGTAAGCATATGGACCTCGTGGTGGAGAAGGCTACCGAGTTGGGGGTAGGTAGCGTCACGCCGCTGGTGACCGAGCGCAGCATCGTTCGGCCGGATGGTCGCGGCGGCAAGGTCGAGCGGTGGCGGAAGCTGGCCCAGTCGGCGGCCCGGCAGTCGCTTCAACTGCGAGTTCCAGACGTGGCGGAGCCTGTTACGTTCGGGGAAGCTCTGCGGAAAGTCGCAGGTGAGGGGATTTTGCTGCACAACGAGCCGGACCTTCCAGCGCTCGAAGAGGTCGTCGCGGGTCCGTCGGTGAGCCTGTTCGTCGGACCGGAGGGGGGATGGAGCGAGAGGGAAGTAGAACGCGCCGGAGATGCGGGGGTACCGGTGGCGCAACTCGGCCCGTACCGGTTGAGGAGCGAGACCGCCGGGATCATCGCTGTAGCGCGAGCCATGGCGGCGCTGGAGCGAAGCTAGTATTCGTGATAGAGAGGAGCGAGGTCTTGGTAGATGGCGATTGCATATTCTGCAAGATAGCCGGCAAGGACATGGATGCCGACATAGTCCTGGAAGATGACGAGGTTTTGGCGTTTCACGACATAAACGGCCGGGCTCCGGTCCACGTACTGGTAATTCCCCGGCAGCACGTGGGATCGCTGGCGGAGATCGGGGATCTGCCGGCCCCGGTCGCACAGCGTCTCTTCGCTGTCTCACAGGAGGTCGCGAAAAAGATGGGGATCTCAGAGAGCGGCTACGCCGTACGGATCAACAACGGCCCGGACGCGGGCCAAGAAGTGTTCCATCTGCACCTCCACGTACTCGGTGGCGAGAAGATAGGAATGCCGTGAACTTAACCGAGCAGATACAACGTGATACAAAAGAGGCGATGAAGAGTAGGGACCGGGCGCGGGCTTCGGCCCTGCGGATGCTTTCCGCAGCCCTCAAAAATGCAGAGCTTGAGACCGGACAGCCTCTGAACGAAGATGAGCAGCAGGCCGTACTGCGGCGGCAGCTAAAACAGCGCGAGGAGTCTGCGGAATCGTTCCGCAAGGCGGGGCGTGAGGAGCAGGCCGAAAAAGAATCCGCGGAGGCCAAAATAATCCGTAGCTACCTGCCGGCTCCGCCTTCGCCGGAGGAGCTGGAGCAGATCGTGGACCGGGCGATAGCAGAGACCGGCGCCAGCGGCATGAAAGACATGGGGTCTGCAATGGGGCGGGCGATGGCGCTGGCCGAAGGCCGGGCGGAGGGTCGGGAGCTCTCGGCCCTGGTGCGGAGCCGGTTGCAGCAGTAGTACCTTAAAGGAGGAAGACGGACATCGACGCGAAAACCCAGGTAGAGGTCAAGATCGTCATCCCGCCGGGACGGATGCTGGAAGTGTTCGGTGAGCGGGATTCCGTGCTCCGCCGGATCGAAGACCTGGTCGAGTGCGAAGTCGTGGTGCGGGGCAACGAGATCGTGCTGCGCGGCGAAGAACGGGCGGTGGAGGAGGCCGAGTCGGCCTTCAACGGCCTGATCGGTCTAGCCGAAGACGGTCACCACCCGACGCCGGAGACCGCCGAACGCCTGCTCAAGATGGGTTCCGGCGGTGGCGGGCGCGAGGTGCTGGGAGATGTGATCCTCACCCACGGAAGCCGAAGGATCTCGCCCAAGACCCGCAACCAGAAAGGCTACACCGATGCTATCCGGGAGAACCAGATCGTCTTCGGTATTGGGCCGGCTGGGACCGGCAAGACCTATCTGGCCGTCGCGCTGGCGGTCGAGGCGCTCAACCGGGGTGAAGTTTCCAGGATCATCCTCACCCGCCCGGCGGTGGAGGCGGGCGAGTCCTTAGGCTTCCTGCCGGGAGATATGATGGCGAAAGTAGACCCTTACTTCCGGCCTCTTTACGATGCCCTGTACGAGATGGTGGATCCGGCAAAGTTCCAGGCGTACCTGGAGCGCGGTATAATCGAGATCGCGCCCCTGGCGTTCATGAGAGGCAGGACGCTGAACGATGCATTTATCATACTCGATGAGGCCCAGAACACCACACCCCAGCAGATGAAGATGTTCCTCACCCGCCTGGGCTTCGGTTCCAAAATGGTCATTACCGGGGACATAACCCAGGTAGACCTCCCGAAGGGCCGCATGAGCGGCCTGGAAGACGCCCGGCGAACGCTGGACGGCGTGGAGGGGGTGTCCTTCGTCGGTCTCCGGAGAGATGACATAATCCGCAGCGACCTCGTAATGCGGATCGTAGACGCCTACGAGCGGGTTCCGGCTCCGCAAGAGGCGTAAAATACTTTTCGGGAGGCGCAAATGACCCCTCAGAACAACTCATCGGGCTCCGGCAAGCCGGCCAACGAACTCAGGCGTCCGGCAACGTGGTTCGAGCGCTTCAGGTCCTGGGTCGAGAGCCTCCCGAAAGCGCGCCTGTACGTGGCGCTACTGCTCATCACCTGGGCGTCACTGACCATTCTCATCAGCATCGACACCCGGACGCTCTCCGCCCTGGGCCTGTGGAGGGGCGAAACAGGGTACCGGGTGGGGACTGTCGCCCAGGACGACGTGTTTGCCCCGCGAAACGTTACCTACGAGGACCCCGCCGCCACGGAGCAAGCCCGCACCCAGGCCGCCGAGAGCGTACCGGAAGTGTACCGGCAAAGCTCCGAAGTTCCCGAGCAGGTGGTAGGAGACGTCAGGGGATATTTCGCCGAAGTTCGCGACATCCGCAATTCCGACGCCTCTACAGAAGAGAAAATAAGCAATATCCTCGATGTGACGCCGTTCTACCTGCCGGATAGCCTCGCCCGTCAACTGGTGTTCCTGGATAGTGGCGAGGTAGATGACGCTGAGAGATACGTCGTAGAAAACCTCAGGGAACTGTACGACTCCGCCTCCATTGCCGATAACGACGTAGAGAACGCACCGGCTTCGGTTATCAGCCTCGCTGAGGCACGGGGTCGGCTCTCTGAAGCTGCGCGTCGTGACGCTTCCGGGGACATCGGCGCGTTGGTAGAGGCGCTGAGCCGCGGCTTTCTGGAGCCCAACTACGTCATAGACCGGCAGGCTACCCAGGAAGCGCGGCAGGCGGCGGCCTCAGAGGTTGAACCGGTTACGAGAACCATCCAGCAGAACGAGCGCGTGATCGCCCGCGGCGAAGTGATAGACCAGGAGGACCTGGCGCAACTGGAGACGCTCAGGGTAAACCGGGACTCCAACCCTTGGACGGTCTTCCTCGGCGTGGGGCTTGTCGTAGCCGCCGAGATGGGGATGGCCTGGTACTTCCTGGAGCGTTTCGGCAGCCGTATTCTGCGAACGAACGCCATTATTCGGGTAATACTGGCGGCGTCTCTGACCATACTCTTTACGGCGTTGGCCCGGCTCTTTATAACGCTGTCGTTTGACCCCTATCTGACCCCCCTCGCAGGTCTGAGCATAATTGGGACTTTGTTGCTCGGTCCCCGGCTGATGTTTCTTATGGTCGTTGTGACGAGTGTAAACATCGGAATTATCGCCGGCAACGACTTCTACCTGACCGCTGCGCTGCTGCTGGCCTCCGGGTTCGCCATCTACACCGTCGTCCGGGTGAACTCCCGTACCCAGTTGCTCAAGGCGGGCCTCTTCGTGGCGGCCGTGACCTCCGGCGTCACTTTCGCCGTTAGCCTGGTGGGGGGAAGCGTTATCTCGGGCGCGCTGTGGCAGGGGTTGGTCGGCCTCGCGAACGGATTGCTCTCGCTCATGCTTGCTATGGTGCTGCTGCCGCTGTTGGAGAACGCGTTCAATATCCTTACGCCCATGAAGTTGCTGGAGCTTTCGGACCCCGGACGTCCCCTGCTTCACAAACTCTTGCAGAAGGCTCCCGGTACGTTCAGCCACTCTATGATGGTCGGCAACCTGGCGGAGAACGCCGCCGAGCGGATCGGGGCGGACGCCCTACTGGCCCGGGTGGGAGCCTACTATCACGACGTAGGCAAACTGGAGCACCCCGCCTACTTTATCGAGAACCAGATCTCCCAGATGAACCCTCACAAGGAGTTGACTGCGAGCCTCTCCGCCCGAATCATCCGGCGACACGTCAAAGACGGACTGGAGATCGGGCGTAACTGGGGCTTGCCCGAGGAGATTTTGGAGATAATCGCTCAGCATCATGGCTCGACCCGCATCGAGTACTTCTATCGTAAAGCCATAGAAGAGGCTCTCGACGGCGAGGTCGTGCGTGAGGCGGACTTCCGGTACTCTAGCGGGCTTCCGCAGAGCAAAGAAGCAGGCATCGTTATGCTGGCTGACTCCGTCGAAGCAACCGTAAAATCTATCCCCAATCCTACCCCCAAACGGATAGAGGACGTCATAGCCGATACGATCAAGCAAAAGCTCGACGACGGGCAGTTCGACGAGTGCAAGCTGACCATGCACGAGATCCACGAGGTAGGAGAGGCTATTCGGGAGGCTCTTATCGGCTTCCTCGGCCCGCGGATCGAGTACCCTGATGCACCCCAGACTGCGAAGGCTTCCAGCAAGACTGGGAGTAAGTCCTCTTGAGAGACTGAGAGCGTATGCCGTTTACAGTCTCGGTTATCGACGAAGTCGGGTACGACCTGCTGGACGAAGAACGAGCCACAACGCTGGGGGCGGCGGCCTTTCGTGCTAGAGAGTTAGACCTCGACCGGATGGGTGAGGCCTCCGTCGTCCTCGTAAAGAGCGAGACCATAAAGGACCTGAACCGGGAGTTCCGTAGGATAGATGCCCCCACCGATGTACTGAGCTTCGAGTTCGACGGACCATACGGTGAAATAGTCGGAGAAATCGTGATCTCACCGGAGTGCGCCAGTCCGGAGATGGGCGTCGAAGAACTGGTGGTTCACGGAGCGTTGCACCTGAGCGGGATGGACCACGGCGAGGACTTCGAGTCGAGCGAGATGGCTGCCGTACAGAAGTCCGTGCTGGAGCGGGCGCGTGGCTAGAAAGAAAGACAAGAAACCGCAGCAGAACGTGGCCCAAAGCTTCAACCACGCCTACCGGGGCATGGTCTACGCCGTTCGGACCCAGCGTAACATGCGTTTCCACGTCGTGGCTTCGCTCGTGGTTCTAGTAGTGAGCTTGCTGACCGGCGTGAGCAAGCTGGAGCTCGCAGCCTTGGTGCTCGCCATCATGATCGTCTTCGTCACGGAGATGTTCAATACGGCTATGGAGTTCGCCGTAGACTTGGTGACCGACGAATACCACGTGCTCGCGAAGCTGGCGAAAGACGTCGGCGCCGGGACGGTTCTGGTCTCCAGCATCGGCGCGCTGATGGTTGGCTACCTCGTTCTGGCGGACGACCTTGGGCCGTTTACGCTGGAGACGGTCCAGAGTGTCCGCCGGTGGCCGGGACACCTTACGCTGGTCGCGCTGGCCCTAGTCGTCCTGGTCGTGGTGCTCGGTAAAGCTTTCACCCACGCCCCCAATGCGTTCGCGGGCGGAATGCCCTCTGGGCACGCCGCGGTTTCTTTCGCCGGTTGGGTCGCCGTCAGCTTTATCGCGGCCGACGGGCTCTACGGGGGCCTGGTGTCCCTGATCTCGTTGCTCATGGCCCTCCTGGTGTGCCAGAGCAGGATCGAGAGCGGAACGCACAATCTTTTCCAGGTTTCGGTGGGAGCCGTGATAGGTATCCTCGTTACCGTGGCGGTTTTTCAGTTCTTGTGAAAGAGGAGTCGATGGACCGACAAAAAGCGATGAGCCTTGCGAAACAGGCGGCGGAGAAAGCTTATGCACCTTACAGCGAATTCCACGTAGGGGCCGCCATCGTAACGGTGGGTGGAGCCGTACACACCGGTTGCAACGTGGAAAACGCCTCGTACGGGCTCGCTATCTGCGCGGAACGTAACGCGGCGGCGGCCATGGCTCTCGCGGGCGCCGAAGACCGCGAGATACAAAGCGTCGCCATCGCCAGCCCCAACGCCGCGCCGTGTTTTCCGTGCGGCGCCTGTCGCCAGGTGCTAAGAGAGTTCGGCTGTAAAGAGGTGATCGTCGAGGAGCCTGGGGATAGTATCAGGAGCTATCCCTTCGAGGAGATACTCCCGAACTCCTTCGGTCCGGACGACCTGTGATCGGCGCTGCTCCATGTAACGCCGCGGAGCCGGAAGGCTTCCGCAGCGGCTTTGTCGCCGTGGTCGGCCGCCCGAACGTGGGGAAATCGACCCTGGTCAACCGTCTGGTAGGGGAGAAGGTCTCGATCACTTCTCCCAGGCCCCAGACGACGCGCAGCCCCATTCGGGGCGTCCGCATCGGCGAAGGCTACCAGGCCGTCTTCGTGGACACGCCCGGCTCGCAAAAACCCCGCGATACGCTGCGCGCCCGGATGCAGCAACAGGTCCTCGATAGCCTCTCGGAGTCCGACGCGATACTGCTGCTCCTCGACGCCGGACAGGCTAGGAACGGCATCGGTGGCGGCGACCGGTACATTACCCGGCTCGTAGCTTCTTCCGGCACCCCGGCTATAGTCGGCATAAACAAGGTCGATGCGTTGCGCGACATATCCGAGGCTTTCCCGATAGTCGAGGAGATGTCGCGTCTCGGTGATTGGCACGAGGTCTTTCTTCTCAGCGCGACCAGCGGTCTGAACGTAAACCCGCTTATAGAGTCGGTCTCGAAGATGCTGCCGCAGGGACCACGCTACTTCCCCGAAGGTTTCGTCACCGATTATCCAGAGACTTTCATTCTCGCCGAGTACATCAGGGAGAAAGCGCTCAACACGCTCTGGGAGGAGGTGCCCCACGCCGTGGCGGTTGAGATCGAGGAGGTAGAGCGCAAAGAGAACGTCACCGTTATCTACGCCGTCCTGCACGTCGAACGCGCCACCCAGCGCATGATCGTGCTCGGAAAAGGCGGCAAGACGATCAAACGCATAGGCACCGAAGCCCGCCACGACGTGGAACGCCTGCTGGGAACCAGAATTTACCTGGACCTCAAGGTCAAGGTTACGCCAGGATGGAGGGGAGATAAGAGGTTTCTGGAGGAGCTAGGGTTATAATACAGGCTGAAGTTTCTTGGTCTATCTCGGGAGGTTTATCGGTGGGAATGAGGGTGCGAGAGTTCGCGAAAACGGTGGATCATACCCTCTTGAAGCCGAATATCCAGGAGCTGGACATCGTAGATTTGTGTGAGGAGGCCGCCCATCATCACTTCGCTGCGGTATGTGTGCCCCCGTGCTACGTGAGGCGCGCTGCCCGGGAGCTGCGCGGGATAGACGTAAAGGTGGCTACGGTAATTTCGTTTCCTTTTGGGGCGGATACCGTGACGGTAAAAGCTGCCGCGGTGCGGGATGCGATCGTGGGAGGCGCGTCCGAGTTGGACGTGGTAATGAATATTTCCAGGTTCCTGTCGGGAGACTTCAACTACGTGGCCGACGAGCTTACCAGCCTCAATCAGGAGATCGGGGTCGTCGCGATGAATAACGGCCTCACCGACGTGGTGATGAAGGTCATTATAGAGACGGCGTACCTCACAGATAAAATGAAGACGCTCGCCACCCGGATCGTGGCTTCCAGCGGGGCGGACTTCGTCAAGACCTCCACCGGATTCGCGCCTTCGGGGGCTACGGTGGAAGATGTTGCCTTGCTCCGCGAGGAAACCCCGGAGGGCCTGGCAGTCAAGGCTTCCGGTGGCATCCGTACCCTGCAAGAGGCGATGGACCTCTTGAACGCCGGGGCTTCCCGGCTGGGTATGAGCAGCAGCGTAGATATTATGAAAGAGGCCGAAGATGGCGGTTTACAAGAGTAAGGGCATAGTCTTACGCTCTATCCGTTACGGGGAAGCCGACCGAATCGTCGACCTCTATACCAGCGACACGGGAATGGTCTCCGCCATAGCAAAAGGTATCCGGCGCACGAAGTCCCGTTTCGGGGCGCGCCTGGAGCCGCTCTCGTGTGTGGATTTCATGGCCTACCAGGGGCGTACCCTGGACACCATAACCCAGGTCGAAGTTCTGAAGAGCTTTCACGAGGTCCGTGAGGACTTGGATCGCTTTCAAGCCGCCGGGGGGCTCGTGGAAACGGTACGCGCGCTCTCCGGCGGGGACGAGCCCGACCGTCGCGTCTTCAACCTGCTCTACCGGGGGCTGGAAGGACTGGAGGAGCGCGACTCAGACTACGACGCCCTGCAAGCGGCTTTCTCCCTGAAACTGTCGCTGCTGGCGGGATATGCGCTCCAGCTAGATTCCTGCATGGATTGCGACTCGCCGATTTACGGTGGAACGGACGAGCACAGGTACTATGCGCCGGATCTTGGTGGCGAGCTCTGCGCCGGATGCCGGGAGGGCGTAGGGGAGGCTTTCCCGTTGCCGCCGGGAACCGTCGAGAGCCTCAAAGAGCTCGTTGCGAGGCCCCTACGCGAGGCGGAGGTTTCGGACCGGCTGAGAGAAGCGGTCAAACGGGTGGTCCGGTCGCACGTCTTCGCCCACGCTCCCGGAAGTTCGGTGTTCAAGGCTGCCGGATCTCGACGTCCGGCGTGAGATCCACGGTGAAACCTTGGGCTTGTGTGGAGAGCAAGGGCCGGGTTCGGCCAGAGAAGCCGGACGGCATAAGAAATGACTTTCAGCGCGACCGCGACCGCATCATTCACGCCAAAGCCTTCCGGCGGCTGATGCACAAAACTCAGGTATTTATCGCCCCGTATGGAGACCATTTCCGTACACGCCTTACACACACGTTAGAGATGATGCAGGTCTCTCGCACGATAGCCCGTGCCCTGGGTCTGAACGAGGACCTTGCCGAAGCCATAGCCTTTGGCCACGATCTCGGCCACACCCCTTTCGGCCATACCGGAGAAGAGGCTCTCTCCAAAATCCTCGCCCCGTACGGGAGGACCTTCTTGCACAACGAACACTCCTTGCGGGTTGTGGATGTTCTCGAAAAAGGGGGAGAGGGGCTAAACCTGACGCTCGAAGTCAGGGACGGGATTTTGAATCACACGGGTCGAGGTCGCCCTGTGACCAGAGAAGGAGAGATCGTGCGGATCGCCGACCGCATAGCCTACGTCAACCATGACGTAGATGATGCGCGGCGGGCTGGCATAATCCATTGGGAAGAGCTACCCAAAAAACCTATCGCGGTTCTCGGGGAGCAGATGAGCAGGAGAATAGACACGTTGGTGCGCGACATGATCTCGACCTCCGAGGAGAAAGGCGAGATAGCGCTCTCCGAAGAAGTCTACGATGCGCTGATGGAGCTCAGAACCTGGCTCTTCCAGAACGTTTACCGCAACCCGAACTCGCGGCAGAACGCCAGGGCCGGGGAGGTGGTAGCCGGTCTGTTCCTATACTACCTGGAGCACCCGGAGGAGCGGGTAAAGAGCGACCCGGATCCCGTATCCGAGACGGTCGACTACGTAGCCGGTATGACCGACCGTTACGCGCTCGCAGAGTACAGGCGCATCTTCTTGCCGCAGGGGGACGTTATCCTCGACTAGCGGTTCCGCCTCCGCCGCGCGGTCTCGATCGCGAGGTTTCGAGCGTGACGTGGTAGAGCGGTTATCCGGTATTCAGCATACCGGAGGAGATGCCGGAGATCGTGCGGAGCAAGATGTTCAGCGTGGCGTCACGCTCCGGCGACTCGTCGGACAACGCGCGGAGGCGTCGCAAAAGGTTGACCTGTATATAGGAGAGTGGGTCGACGTAAGGATTCCTCAGGCGTATGGACCTCTGCAAGACCGGATTGTCGTCGAGCAGGTTACTGTTGCCGGTGATCTGCAACAGAGACTTCACACAAGACGCGTGCTCGACGGAGATAATGTCCCACATCCGGTCGCGAAGCTCATGGTCCCCTATCAGATCGGTGTAAGTATCAGCGATTCGCATGTCGTTCTTTGCCAGGGTCATTTGCATGAAGTTGATCAGGGTTTTGAAGAACGGCCATTCGCTGCACATCTCCCTTAAGGTGTCCAGGCCATCCGGGTTCTTAGTGTAACTGGCCAAAGCGGTTCCGGCGCCGTACCAGGAGGGAAGCAGGAATCGGTTCTGCGTCCACGCGAATACCCAGGGGATGGCCCGCAAGCTCTCTACGGAGGGGCTCTGCTCTCTGCGGGCGGGACGGCTTCCCATGTTGAGCAAGGAGAGTTCCCGGATTGGAGACGCTTCGGAAAAAAACTCCAGAAACTGCTCATCGTCGTAGACTAGGCTCCGGTAGGTATCCCTGGCTATATTAGACAGGTCGTCCATTACCTCGACCCAGCGGGTAGAGTGGCCGGGGTCTTCGACCGTCGCTTCGAGCACGGCCGCCAGCACGGTGTTCAGGTTGCGGCGGGCCAGTCCTTGCATGCTGTATTTAAACGAGATCACTTCTCCCTGCTCGGTAATCCGGATCTTGCCATCCAGCGTGCCGGCGGGTTGGGCCTTGATGGCCTCGTAGCTGGGGCCGCCGCCGCGGCCGGCGCTGCCGCCCCGGCCATGAAAAAGCCTCAGCTCGACTCCGTGCTCGCGGGCGACCTCGGTAAGAAGTTGCTGCGCTTTATACAGGGTCCAGTTGCTCGTAATGTAGCCGGCGTCCTTACCCGAGTCGCTGTAACCGAGCATGATCTCCTGCAGATCGTCGCTCTCTTTTAAGGAGGACCTGTAGAAGGGATCCTCTAGCAGCCGCCGGAGCACTTCCGGCGCGTGGGTGAGGTCGGCTATAGTCTCGAACAGTGGCGTCACCCGCAGGTAATTGGCGGCGCATCGGCCCGCCTCGTCCGTTTGCAACAGGCCGGCCCGGCGGGCGAGCAGTTGCACGGAGAGCACGTCGCTGGCTTCGTGCGTCATACTCAAGATGAACGTTTCTACCGGCGGTACGGAAAACTCCTCCCGTGCCTGTTGGATACGCCGGAAGGTTTCCAGGATCCCTCGCGTCTCCTCGGTCATGTCTTCGGGCTCCGGGAGGTCGAGGTCTGGGGTCGTGAGCAGTTGCCGGAGTGCGTCGGCCTTTTGCGGCTCCTCCATGTTCAGCAGATCTTCATCCGTGGAACGGGAAACCAGCTCTGAGGCCGCCTTGACCACCACCGAGCTCTCCTGGCGCACGTCAAGCTTGGCCAGATGAAACCCAAAGGCCCGGGCCTGCCGGATACAATCTCGCAGGCCGCCGTTGGCGATCCTTTCACCGCCGTTTTCGAGCAGGCTGTCTTGTACGATCAGAAGATCCTCGATGTAAGAGCCAACACCAGGGTACGCATGGGGCGCGTCTGGATCCTCCAGCGTGCGTCGCAGGCGCTCAGAGATCAGCAAGAGCTTGCGGCGATACGACTCGTTCGGGTCGTCCTGATCTTGCCCGGGCATCTCTTGGAGGAGTTCTTCGTTGCGTTCTATAGACCTCAGGAGTTTTTCTGAGATCGAAACCAACTGCCGGGACTGGCTCATGTGGTCCGCCAAACGGAGGATAGAGTCTCTGTGACGCTGTAGGATCAGCTTCCGATGCAGCTTCAGGGCGGTACTCAAGGTCTCGGCTTTGACGAACGGATTGCCGTCCTGGTCGCCCCCGACCCACGAGCCGAAGGATAGTATCTGGCCCAATTGCGGCGTGTCCTGCGGGAACCTGCGCTCCAGCTCATCCTCGAACTCTCTGTATACGTCCAGAGTCGCCGAGATCAGGGGGTTCTCGAAGAAGAGCAGGGTGCGCTGTATCTCCTGGGTCACCTCGGGACGGCGGGCGCGTAACTCGTCCGTCTGCCACAAAAGCGTGATCTCCTCCGCCAACATTTCTTCGAGTCGCTGGCGTTCCCTCCAGGTGAGAATGTTGGTCTCTAAAGACTCCAACATCTCGCCAATGTTGACGTGCTTGCGTCGGACGCTCCTCTTGAGCGCCTCTGTAGGGTGTGCGGTCAGGACAAGTCCCACGTCCAACCTGTCCAGCTCGCGCTGCAGGTCTGTAGCGCCCATGCCCTTTTCTTCCATCCGCGACAAGGTGCTCCCAAGAGATGCTCGCTGCGGCGGATGGTCCGGTGACGACTCATACTGCCTTCGTCTCCGAACGCGGTGGTAGCGCTCGGCGATGTTGACGAGTTGGAAGTAAACAGAGAAAGCCCGGACGACCTTCTCCAGTTTCTCGGCGCTCATCTGCGAAATTTGCTCGCGGAGTCGCCGATCTAGCTCAGAGTCATAGTCGAAGCGCAGCCGCTTGCAGAGCAGCCGGATCTCCTCCTCCGTGCCGAAAAAGTCCTCACCTTCTTGTTCGATTAAAACCTTCCCGAGCAGTTGACCCAGAAGGTTGATGTCTCTACGGAGCGGTTCGTCTTTGTCCTCGAACCCGACGCCGGGAGGCAGGTCTGCATACTCTTCGCGTTGGGCCTGCGCGACTTTTTGATCGGGGATGTTCATACGGTGTAGAGTACCATTAGCCCGGGACGCTAAAAGAGTGGCTGTAAATATTTGTACACGCGTATAATGGAGACCGCATATTTTGAGGATCTCGCAGCGCAGTATAGAGGAAGTGCGCGACGCGGCAAACATAGCTGAAGTCGCGTCGGAGTTCACCGCCCTTCGGCGTCAGGGGGCACGTTACGCGGGCCTGTGTCCCTACCCGGATCATTCAGAGAAAACCCCCTCCTTTAGTGTCTCACCAGACAAGGGCTTCTACTACTGTTTTGGTTGCGGAAAAGGCGGGGATGCGATCAAACTCGTAACCGACCTGAAGGGCTTCTCTTTTGTGGAAGCCGTAACCTACTTGGCCGAGCGTTCCGGCGTAGACCTGGAGTACGAGGGGGGTTCTCCCGCCGACTCGCACGCAGCCAGAGAGCGTAACGAGAAGCGTCGGGCTATCTACAAAGCCCTCGCCGCCGCCGCCGTCTACTACCACAAGTACCTGCTCAAATCTGAGTCGCCCGAAGCAGAGAACGCCCGCAACTACCTGAAAGACCGCGGCATAGAGTATTCTACTATAGAAGAATTCCGCCTGGGGCTGGCTCCTCCGCCGGGTGGCTCGGGGTTTACGGGCGTTGCTTCGAAGTTGAATCTGGGCCGTAAAACGCTGGATGCGGCCGGGCTTCTTTCTTCCAGGGGAGGGGAGAGGTTTGCGGGTAGGATCACCTTCCCCATCTCGGACCGGCGGGGCAGGATCGTTGGCTTCGGCGCCCGGGCTCTAGGAGACGCCCAGCCCAAATATCTCAACTCGCCGGAGACAGAGATTTTCAACAAACGGGACTTGCTCTACGGCTTCCCGCAGGTGATGGAGCCCATCCGCAAAGAGAAAGCAGCCCTCGTGGTCGAGGGTTACACAGACGTGTTGATGCTCTACCAATCCGGCATCAAGAACGCCGTGGCGACCCTGGGAACGGCTACAACCCCCGGTCATCTCAAAACCCTTAGTAGCTACGCGGAGAGAGTTTATGTACTGTTCGACCCCGACGCAGCCGGGGAGAAAGCTATCGAGCGTGTTTCTGTAACCGCCGCGGACCTGAAACAAGATTTGCGGGTTTTGCGCCTTGATGAAGACCCTGCGGATTGGTTACTTCATCACACTGCCGACGAGTTCGAGGCGCAACTCTCAGAAGCCGTGCCCATCCTTGAGTACAACATCCGTCGCATCGTGGAGACCACGCACGGCTCAGGCGCTACAGAACGCTCCCGAGCCGTTCCAGAAGTCCAGCGGCTCGTAAGTCAGATAGAAGACCCCGTTCTGCACAATGAAGCCGTTCGTCTGGCCGCCGGAGCTCTCGGTATTAGCCCTGACCTGTTCAACAACGCGGAGCGTAGATCCACCGCTACCAGAGCCCGACTGCCTGGACAGGCTGAACCGTCGGGCCCTCTCTCGCAAGCTGGGCGGGAGGTGCTAGCTCTTATCCTGGCGAGCCCGGAACTCAGCGCAAAGCCATTGAGGGAAGGTCTGCCCGTTACCGGCCTGCCCGAACCCCTTGTATTGTCATCAGACGATTTTAGTGGCGACAAACAGAAAGCACTCTTCTCATTATTTAGCAGCCATCCGGGTAAAGACTTCGACGACATAATTGCCGAAGAAGAGGCTCGTCCGCTGATGGACGAGATCGGGGGCCTCTACGCCGCCGGCGAAAAACTTTACCCTTCCACAACCTCTCTGCGCGCGGCCTGGCTGCGCCTCCGGATACTGAGCCGAGAGCGTGACAAACGCCAAACTCCAGATTACGACGAGAAGAGCGAGATACAGAATGAAATACAGGCTCTTAGAGAGGCTCTCAAGGCTGCCACCGAGCAATCTTGAAGCCAGCGTCCCCGCGCCGTATAATCTCCCTCGCACAAAGCCTTCCCCTGTAGCTCAATCGGCAGAGCATTCGGCTGTTAACCGAAGGGTTGTAGGTTCGAGTCCTACCAGGGGAGCCAGAGGATACTGCCGGTGTCCCGCAGGGCCCATAGCTCAGTTGGTTAGAGCATCCGACTCATAATCGGACGGTCCCAGGTTCGAGTCCTGGTGGGCCCACCATCCAACGTCAGTAAGCCAACCTGCCGCTCCCGACAAGAACCTCGACTATCACTGGTCGAGTACCCCTGCTCAACGGACAATCCAACAGCGAATTAGTGGATATACAACATGTTGTGCCCGGTAAAACGACACAGCCACATATTCCGTTCGCGGGCTGCGTGATCCAAGCCTCAACGCAGAGCATGTCGAGCCAAGACACGGCTTGTATATGGGGGTGCTAACCCCTTGGGAGTAGGGATAAAGGGCGAAATTCGCTGATTTTCGCGGGTGTGATAGGCAGAGATTGCGAAATTTCGTGCTGTATGCAAAAATTTCGCCAGTTGTGGGTCAAAGTGGAACGTAATGGGAGGCAAAGACCCTGGCTCTGTTAGGCGAGTACGAGCACACCCTGGACGAGAAAGGGCGTCTCACTCTCCCCTCCCGTTTGCGGCCCTACTTTGATGGGGGGATCGTGGTTACGAAGGGTGTCGATCGGTGCCTGTTCGCGTTCCCGCCGGAGGAGTGGGCGATGTTCAAGGCCAACATCAAGGCCAATGCCGACCTCAGCGCCAAGGGGCGTCAGCTCTCCCGGATGTTTTTCTCGATGGCTTTCGAGGCGGGTTTGGACCGGCAGGGGCGGGTGCTTATCCCGACGAAGCTCGCGCAGTACGCCGGCCTCGACCGGGAAGTCACTATAACCGGCGTCGATGATCGGTTGGAGATCTGGGATTCCTCCGAATGGAACCGTTACGTCGAGGGGGCGGATGACTCGTTCGCGGAGATCGTGGAAGAGTTCGCCGGCCGGGGGCTGGCCGAGTGATGGCCACCGGACACCGGCCGGTGTTGCTGGAGGAGGCTGTAAGAGTCCTCGGTCCAGGTTCGGGCAGTATCGTGGTGGACGCCACCTTCGGAGGCGGAGGACATGCCAGGAAGATACTCGATGTGCTCTCGGATGAAGGGAGGGTGATCGGTATCGACCGGGACCCGGCTGCCGCAGAGAGGGCGTCGATGATCGACGATGGGCGGTTCGAGTTTATTGGTGGCCGATACGACGACGTGCTCTGGCAGATGGTCGAGGCGGGGGAGAGGGTAGACGCGGTCCTGTTTGATCTCGGCCTCTCTTCTTACCAGATAGACGAGACAGAGAGAGGGTTTAGTTACGTAAACGAGGGTCCACTAGACATGCGAATGGATACCACGTCCGGTGTTTCGGCCGCAGAGTATCTGAATAGCGTCGAGGTTCGCGAGCTGGCGAGAGTTCTCGGTGAGTACGGAGACATACCTCGTGGACGGGCGCGGCGGTTGGCGCGGGAGATCTCGGAGCGCAGGCCGCTGGCTACCACCTCAGACTTGTTGGAAGCGGTAAGGGCCACCATAGGGTGGGTGGAGAAGGGTGGCAACCCGGCCAAGAGAGTTTTTCAGGCTGTGCGGTTGCAGGTCAACGATGAGCTTGGAAGCCTCAGACGGGCGCTCGTCGCGACTGAGCGGCTGCTCGTGCCGGGAGGACGTCTGGTGGCGATCACATTCCATTCCGGTGAGGACCGCATCGTCAAGCGTTTTATAGCCGACCGCAGTGGACGGTGTGTGTGTCCGCCGGACCTGCCGGTCTGCTTGTGCGGCGCGAAGCGTGTATTTCGCAAGGGACCGATCCTGCAACCCTCCGAGCGGGAGAAGAGGGAGAACCCGCGGAGCGCCTCGGCGCGCCTCCGCGTGGCTTATAGAACCGGAGAGCCGCCCACAGAAGCAGAGGACGAGGTTTGATGGTCTCGCCACAGCGACAACTAAGGACTGCGCCGGGACCCGAGAAGCCGCGGCTCAGAAAAGCGCCGGCTAGAAAGGTCCGGCGTAGCGGGCGTGTTCAGAGGCGAAGGTTCGTGGTTTTAGTGTTGGTGCCGGTGCTGTTGATGCTGGGGAGCGTTTATCTGCACACGGTGGCCGCCAATCTCGGTGAAGAAGCCCTTCTTCTGGAAGAGAAGTATGCCGGGCTTCTGTCGGAGAAAGAAAGATTACAGGTTGAAGTGTCGAAGCTCTCAGCGCCGGACCGCATCCGCTCGCTCGCCCGCGAGAACCTTGGGATGCGTTCGCCCGGCGCCGAAGACATGAGAGTTTACGACCGGGAGGATGGAAAACAGGATGAAGGACAACCAGTACAGGAGGACGCGAGGTAGCACAAGTTCTAACCGCGCATCCCGCAGAAAAGGCGGCCGGCCACGCAAGAGCACCGGTTCCAGCGGAGATGCGCGGCGAGACACCGGCACCCGTGTCATACAATTCTCCCGGCATCACCGAAAGCGGCGACGTACCGCCAACAGACCCCCCAGTACCCTACCAGTTGCGAAGGTCGGGCGGCAAAGGCTCAAAGTCGTGCTGATCGCGGTCACGGTGGTCAGTCTGTTGCTCGGGGCGAAAGCGATCTACCTGAGCGTGGCGGACGGTGGTAGCCTGCAGGCTTTGGCAGCGGAACAACCTGGGACGGGCCCGGACGTGGCTCATGGCCGGGGCGATATACTGACCGCGGACGGTAGGCAACTTGCGACTAGCCTGGAGCGGTACAGTCTGGTCGCAACACCATACCAGGTAGAAAACCCCGATGAGGTTGCCGCGAAACTCGCCGAGGTGGCCGGCACGGAACTCGGCCAGACGGAAGAGCAAATAGCCGCGAAACTCGCCGAGCGTGATGACCGAGGGAACCTTGGTGGATATAGCATCATCGGTACTGTAGAACCAGAGACGGCCGACAGAATTCAGGAACTGGCTTTCGCGGGCCTAACCCTTACCCCAACTTCTGTGAGAGCCTACCCGGATGGCCAGCTCGCCAGCCAGACTACGGGTTATCTGGGGGACTACGGCAGCCCCTTCGGCGGTATAGAGTCACGCTACGACGAAAAGTTGGAAAGCGGGCAAGATGTAACCGTAACCCTCGACTCGGCTGTGCAGCAGCAGTTGGAGAAGGAACTGGCGCGTGTGATAGAAGAGCACGGGGCGAAGAGTACCCTGGGCTTGGTGATGCGGATCAACGACGGGTCTATCGTCGCCCTCGCCGGTTCGCCTGGTTTCGACAACAACGAGTTCGAGGAAGCGAGCCCCGAGCTACAGCGCAACCGAATCCTCACGGACCCTTACGAGCCGGGCTCGACCTTCAAGCCGTTCACCATGTCGGCGGCGCTCGAAGAGCGGGCGGTCTCTACCGAGAGTTGGTTTACCGTCCCCGACCGCCTGCAAGTAGCCGACAGGGTGATCCACGACTCCGAGCCGCACGAAACCAAGATTATGCAGCCCAAGGACATCCTCGAACAGTCTACAAACGTCGGCACGATACAGGTCGCCCAGCAACTCGGCGGGGACCAACTCGAAGAGTACATCCGTCGCTTCGGCTTCGGCGAAACCACCGGCGTGGATCTCTGGGGAGAGGACCCCGGAGTGGTGCCCGCTTATGAAGATTGGAGCGGCTCTTCCATAGGGAACATTCCTATTGGGCAGGGCCTTACAGTGACACCGCTTCAGCTCGTCGCCGGGTATGCAACCCTCGTCAACGGCGGGACCAGGGTCGAGCCGCATATAGCTCAGGGGGCCACCGCTCCGGAGCCAGGACCTCGGGTGATAAGCCGCGAGACCTCGGATATAGTACGCGGGATGTTACAGAACGTGGTCGACAACGGCTCGGGCCACCTCGCCCAGATACCTGGCTACACGGTGGGTGGCAAGACCGGGACCTCCCAAAAGGTAGACCCCGTAACCGGCACCTATGCTTTCAAGCACATCGCTTCTTTTATCGGTTTTGCTCCAGCTTCGGACCCGGAGTATGTTGCCCTGATCGTGGTCGACGAGCCGCAGACCGAGTATTGGGGAGAAGTGGTCGCAGCACCGGCTTTCCAGCGGCTTATGAGCTTCACGCTGGGATACTTCAACGTACCGCCTGATGCGAAACCACCCCAGAGAGCGGAAGGCTCGACCGAGTGAAACCCATTGCGTTGAACAAAATAGCCCGAGTCCTCGGGGGTAAACTGGTGGGTGGCGACGGTGACGCCCTAGTTCACGGGGCAGCGGTTGATTCGCGAGTTCTACGCCCATCACAGCTATTCTTTGCTTTGCGCGGGCGCATGGACGGCGCTGACTTCGCCCCCGAAGCCCACCTGCGGGGGGCTGTGGCGACGGTAGCTGACCGGCCTCTGGATGTGCCCACCTTGGTAGTCGAAGACCCGCTGAAAGCTTTGCAAGAGTTGGCGCGATGGAGCCTCGCCGTGGATCAAACCACCTCCCCGAAAGTCGTTGGCATCACGGGGAGCGTCGGAAAGACCACGACGAAAGACGCTCTGGCGACCATCTTGCGTTCGGCCGGAATAAAGACCTGCGCGACCGAAGGCAACTTCAACAACGAGATCGGCCTTCCTCTGACGGTGCTCACGGCCGGCGAGGGTACCGAGGTGCTGGTCCTAGAGATGGGGGCCACACATTCAGGAGATATAGAAGCGCTATGCTGCATAGCGCCTCCTCAGGTGGGAATCCTGACGGCGATAGCGCCGGTACACCTGGACTCCTTCGGAAGTTTGGAGGATCTGGCGGCGGCGAAGGGAGAGTTGGCATCCGCCGTCCCGCACGAGGGCTGTTTTGTCGCGCCGGCTGGGGTTCCTGAAGCCGCGGTTGCGGCTGGCAAAACCTTTGCTCAACGTATAACCTTCTCCAAAGAGGCCAAGTATGAGGTTCAACTGTGGACTTCTGAAGTTGAGGAGCAGGATGAAGGTCTGCGTTTCGTGGTTCACTGGAGAGGAGAGTCGGCCGTAGCCCGGGTACCGATCTTCGGCACGCACCTTGTAGAACCGTTGCTGGCGGCTTTTGGAGGAGCTTTGTGCCTGGGGGTCGAGCTAGAGGATTGCGTTCAGGGAGTCTCCCGCATAAAGCGCACGGGCTTGAGGGGCGATGTTTACCGCTTGCGCGACGACATCGTGGTCTACGACGATTCCTACAACGCGTCACCGAAAGCAATGGAAGCGGTACTACGGTACGGCGCGGATCAGGCGCGCCGCCAAAACCGGCGTTTTGTGGCGGTGCTCGGCAGCATGTTCGAGCTTGGACCCGGTTCCCGGGCCTACCACCGAGAGACGGGCGAGATCGCCCAGGAAGTGGGTGTGGACTTGCTCGTGGGGGTTGGTGAGGAAGCCCGCTGGTATGGGGAGGCGTTCTCCGGAGACACCCTGCTCTACAGGGACGCAACGTCAGCGGCTGAGGGATTGCAAGAAGCTCTGCGAGGCGGCGAGTACGTGGTCGTCAAAGGTTCGCGAGGCGTGAGCCTGGACCTTCTTACCAGCAGGCTGAAGGAGAAGTTGACTCTTGTTTAGCGTCATATTAAGCGCCGGTATAGCTTTTATGGTGACCGTAATGCTGGGGTCGAAGTTTATAGAGTACCTCCAGGTAAAGAAATTCGGCCAGTTCGTTAGGGAGGAGGGGCCGCAGACTCACCTGGTAAAAGCCGGAACACCGACCATGGGGGGTGTTTTGATGCTGGTGGGCCTGCTGGCGGCGCTGCTGGTCGTTGCGCGGCCGAACGTGGCGACCTTCACGGCGCTGCTGCTGGTCTCGACGGTGGCGGGTATAGGGCTGTACGACGACTGGCAGAAAATCTCTACCCGCAAGCCCGAAGGATTGAGCGTTCGCTACAAATTTTTGTTGTTGACCCTGGCGGTGGTGCTGGCCGACTTCCTCGCGCTCCGGTACGTCGGGGTGACGCAGAACGTGATCGTGCCCGGCTGGGACCGTAACCTGGTGCTGGGATCGGGGATTATCGGCATCGCGCTCTTTAGCGGTTTCTTGTTGCTGGTCATCGTCGGTACGACCAACGCGGTCAACCTGACGGATGGCCTGGATGGGCTCGCCGCGGGGGCGGGTGGTATCTCCCTGCTGGCTTATACGGCGATAGCGTTCCTGGAGCGTCAGTACGACGTGGCAATAGTGTGCGGGGCCATGGTCGGGGCTCTGGTCGGTTTCCTCTGGTATAACTCGCATCCAGCCCAGATCTTTATGGGGGACACGGGCTCGCTGGCTATAGGGGGCGTGCTGGCCGCCGCGGCGATCCTGACCAAAACCGAGATCCTGTTGCCGATAATCGGCGGTCTCTTCGTCGTCGAAGCGTTGTCGGTGATAGTTCAATACGGCGTTTGGAGGCTGAGCGGCCGGAAGCGGCGGGTGTTCAGGATGGCGCCGATACATCACCATTTCGAGATGTCCGGCTGGCAAGAAAACAAGATCGTGGTGCGCTTCTGGATCGTGCAGATCGTCTTAGCTTCGGCGGGTTTCGTTGTCTACTATTTCTTCCTCTACAGCAAGGTATGAGGAGCTCTACGCCGTGAAAACCCTCGTCTACGGCTTGGGAGAGTCGGGGATTTCGGCGATCCAGGCGCTGCTCGATCGGGGGCAGGAGGTCGTCGCCGCTGATTCTGGTGATACCCCACGCCTGCGCGACGCGCTCGCGCGGCTGGGAGTTCACGGTCGTCTCGCTGCGGGGACGGAGGTTTTGGAAGGGATTGATCGGCTCGTGGTGAGCCCGGGAGTTAGCCCGCGGGAGCCGGTTCTAGAGGCCGCGGAGAAGGAGGGTATTCCGGTTATCTCGGAGGTAGCCCTGGGGTTGGAGTTGTTGGGAGCCGGCGTCAAGGTGGTAGGGGTAACCGGCACCAACGGCAAGACTACGGTGGTAGATATGATCCAGACCATACTCTCGGAAGCCCGCGTGCCGCATACGGTGGCGGGAAACTCGTGGCGCGCGATCACGGGCTGTCTGGACGAGGCGCGGAGTACGGGCGTCCTCGTTCTGGAGGTGTCCTCTTTTCAACTCCACTATCTGAAGGGCGCTGGCTTCGATGTGGCCGCGCTCCTGAACGTGAGGCCGGACCATCTAAACTGGCACCGCTCTTTCGAAGAGTACGTGACGGACAAACTCCGGGTCTTCGAGGGCCAGGGGCCGGAGGACCTCGCCCTGGTCAGCGAGTCTGACTCGTTCGGCCGTGCGACCCTGCCAAAGCTCCACTCGGAGACGCTGGTGATCGGCGAGGGCGATACGACTATCTGCAACGGAACTCTCATGCTCCGCGGCGAAGAACTCATTCACGCTGCAGAGCTAGGATTTTTTGGTAAGCACAACTACGAAAACGCGCTTTTCGCGGCGGCAGCGGTCGAGAAGCTGGGAGTATCTCCACAAGACATAAGGGCCGGACTGATGAGCTACCGGCTCAAGCCGCATCGGATGGAGCTGGCGGCGGAGCGCGACGGCGTACTGTTCGTAGACGACTCGAAGGCGACGAATCCGGCTGCCACGGCGGCTGCGCTGGAAAGCGTCGAAGGCCCCGTCGTGCTTATACTCGGCGGCTCGAAGAAAGAGACCGAGTTCGCCGAGGTTCTGCCGCATCTAAGACGGTGCCGGGCAATAATATGCCAGGGGGAGGCCGGCTGCGTAATCTCGGAGTATCTGATCGGGGCCGGTTGGGGCAGGCTCGTCTACAGGGCGCGCGACCTCTCGCGGGCTGTCGCGATCGCCGAAGAACTGGCCCGACCCGGTGACACCGTCCTGTTGTCGCCCGGTTGCGCGAGCTTCGATCAGTTCGCGGGTTACGCCGAACGCGGCGACGCTTTTGCCCGCCTCGTGAGTGGTGAGCGAGAACCTCGAAAGGTGGTCCGAGGATGACCAGCCTCCGAACGAACCTGTTCTGGGTGGCGCTGGCCCTCTCGTTGTTCGGGCTCGTAACGGTCTACTCCGCGACCTACATGGAGTTTGGTGAGCGCTATCTCTTTCTGCGCGCCGGACACATCGTTCTGGGCGTCGTGGCTTTCCTGGTGGTAAGCCGCATCCGGTACACCGCTTGGCGGAGGATATCTCCGGTACTGTACTTCGTGGTGCTCGCAAGCCTGGTTCTGGTTCTCATCCCGGGGATTGGGGTGGAGGTCGGCGGGGCGCGACGGTGGTTTGATCTCGGCGTGATTAGCCTCCAACCCGCGGAGTTTGCGAAGGTCGCCGCCATTGTCGTCCTGAGCTGCGCCGTGGCCCGTTACCGTCCCGGAACCGGCCTGCCCGTAGGACCGATGTTGGGCGTTGGCTTACTCTTCGTTCTGGTGGTTTTAGAACCGGACTTCGGCACCTCTGTGGTGCTGCTAACCGGCGTCGCCGGGGTGTTGTGGGCATCGGAAGTGAGGACGCGAGACTTACTGGTCGCGGGAGGGCTTGCTGTCGGCGGTCTCGTCGGGGTGATGTGGCTCGAACCGTACCGGCGGGAGCGCTTTATGACCTTTCTGGACCCCTGGTCTACCGCGGATGGTTCAGGCTACCAGATCGTGCAGTCTCTCGTGGCAATAAAGAGCGGAGACGTCTTTGGGACGGGCGCCGGTTCGGGGGGACAGGGGATCACTATACCGGAGGTGCAGACGGATATGATCTTTGCCCTGATCGGCGAAGAGCTTGGCCTTCTAGGTATGATCGCCGTTATCGGAGCGTTCTGTTTTATCGCGGTTGCGGGATTCCGGATTGCGTTGCTCGCCCCTTCGGTTATGGCGCGGTGCCTGGCTGCGGGGCTCACCACGATGCTGGCCGCGCAGGCGATCTTCAACATCGGGGCGGCGATGAACGTTGTGCCCCTGGCAGGAATGACACTACCGTTTATCAGTTACGGGGGGTCCAGCCTGATAGTGTGCTTTACGGCCGTTGGTATTCTCTACCGGATTTCGGAGGACAGTGAACGAGCAAGAGAGGCGAGGCCTCGCAGACGAAAGTCCCGAAGCGCCGGGACCGTCGAGCGGGTCTCAGCAGGTGCGGGTCCTGATCGCCGGCGGCGGTACGGGGGGACACGCCATTCCCGCGCTCTGCGTGGCTGATAGCTTGCGGGCGGAAGGAGCCGTGGTGGAGTTCGTGGGAGCATCTTCGGGCATAGAGGCGGACCTGGTGCCCCGCGCCGGTTACAAGCTGCACACCGTACCCTTGAAAGCCCTCGCCGGGGGCCCGGTAGCCCGTGGTCGGGCGGCGCTTCTTTTCCTGCGCGCCTTCCGGCGTTGCCGGAACCTGATCCGGGAGTTCCGGCCTGGCGCCGTTCTGGGTGTCGGTGGCTACGCGAGCGCCCCGGCGGTCGTCGCGGCGCGTACCCTGCAGGTGCCGACGTTTCTACACGAGCAGAACTCGGTGCCCGGTAGGGTCAACCGTTTCTCTGGCCGGTTCAGCAACGAAGTTCTGATAACTTTTCCGGCCGCGGACAAGTACCTGAAAAATGCTCGCCTAGTGGGAATGCCGACCCGGAGAGAGATGTTCGGCGCGTCCAAAGAAGATGCCCTCAAAGACCTGGGGTTGGAGCCGCCGGTCGTGTTGACCTTCGGTGGGAGTGGAGGTGCGTTGAAGATAAACCTCGCCGCCACGGAAGCTTTTCAAGAAGAAACGCCGTACACGGTCGTTCAGATCGCGGGGCGCCGGGACTTCCCCAGGCTCTCGACGAATAATCCCCGGCATCTGATCCTGGAGTACGTAGACGATATCTGGCGCTACCTGGCCGCCGCCGACGTCGTCGTGATCCGGTCCGGCGCCGGCTCCCTCTTCGATACGGCAGCGGCAGGGAAGGCATCCGTGTTGATCCCTTATCCTTACGCGACGGGGGATCACCAACTCCACAACGCCCGCTACTTTACCGAACGGGGTGCAGCGGAGCTCCTGATGGACTCCGAAGTGAGCCCGAAGGTACTGCGGGATCGGATAGAAGGTTTGCTAAACGATAGTGGACGCTGCAAAGCTCTCGAAGTGCGAATGAGCGACCTGGCGACGCCGGATGCGGCAGAGAAGGTAGCCGAAAGGTTACTGTGGGCCGCCAGAAGATAAGGAGTGAGATGAAGATTCACATGATAGGAATCGGCGGCGCGGGTATGAGCGGCATCGCCGAAGTTTTGCACAGAAAAGGACACACCGTTACCGGCTCTGACCTGAAAGACTCTCCGTACGTCCGGCGTCTGCGGGAGAAGGGCATCAAAGTCTACATCGGGCATGCGGCGGATCAGGTCGGGGATGCTGACCAGGTGGTAACGTCTACCGCTATCCCGCCGACAAACCTGGAGCTTCTGGAGGCCCATCGTCGCTCTATCCCCGTGGCACCCAGGGCCGCGGCGCTGGCTTCTATCCTCGAAGACGGCACCAGCATCGCGGTCGCCGGAACCCACGGTAAGACCACGACCACCAGCATGACGGCCCACGTGCTGAGAGCTCTGGGCGAGGACCCTACCGCCCTGGTCGGCGGCGAGCTCAACGATATAGGCAGCAACGTAGCCTTCGGACGGCCAGATATGATCGTCGCCGAAGCCGATGAGAGCGATCGCTCGCTGCTATATCTCCACCCGCAAGCCGCCATCGTCACCAACGTCGAGTTCGACCACCCGGATTTCTACACTTCGCTTGAAGACGTGCTGGACACGTTTACCCGGTTCGTTCGCGAGCTTCCGCCAACGGGACATCTGGTTACCTGTGCCGACGACCCTCTGTGCCTGCAACTCGCCGCGGAGGCCCCGTGCCCGGTTACCACATATGGCATCTCGGGTGGCGAGTTACGGGCGGAGGTTCTCTCGCCAAACTCCTACGTGCTTTTAGAGGACGGCGTAGAGCGCGGACGGGTGGAACTCGGAGTCTACGGACGGCACAACGTCCTCAACTCCCTGGCCGCCACGGGTATAGCCCGGTGGCTCGGACACGATGCCCACGATGGTGTCCTCAGCCTGAGCACCTTTACCGGCGTGCGACGGCGGTTCCAGATCAAAGGCGAAGGCAACGGTGTCAGGGTGGTAGACGACTACGCCCACCATCCCACAGAGCTCCACTCGACCTTGCAGGCCGCCCGCTCCACGTCGGATGGTCGGATAATAGCAGTCTTCCAACCCCACAGATACAGCCGAACGAAGAAACTGTACCGCGAGTTCGGAGAAGCGTTCGGGACGGCGGACGCCGTTCTGATCACGGACGTCTACGGCGCCGGTGAGATGCCCCAGCCAGGGGTCAACGGAAAACTGATCGTGGACGCTATCTGCGAAACTCCCGGCCACCCCGACGTGTACTACATACCGGAACAAGTAGACATCCCAGGCGTGCTACGCAGCATATCCGGCGCAAATGACACCGTGCTGACTATGGGGGCGGGCGACATCTCGCGCGTCGGAGACGAATTTTTGGAGCTGCTGGAGCATACGAGTTGACGAGCCTCTTGCGCCCTGTCTGCGTATCCCTCGCCGTCGCCGTCCTGACGGCGATCGTCGTCTACATCGGCGCCTATCTTACGTATCCCGTTACCGGCGTCCAGGTCGAGGGCGAGCGCATGCTACCCGAAACCCGGGTGTGGAACTCTATCCCGGACCGCGCCAGCCTACTTACCCTGAACGCCGGGCTGCTGGAGCGTAGATTAAAATCTAATCCTTGGGTAAAGGGTGCCGAAGTGTTAAAGAATTGGCGATCAGGTATAGTTACGGTTGAGGTTGAGGAACGTAGACCGGTTTTGAAGGGAGAAGTCGGTGGCCGGGAGGTCGTGTTTGCGGCGGATGGCTCCGAGCTTCCGCGGCTCGGAGGGGCGGGTTTGCCGGCCATAGAGCTCAACCAGAAGCGTTTGGAGAGTGTTTTGAGCAGCGGCCAGACTTTGGAGAAAAGCGGTGTGGCGATGGAGTCCATTGCAGATGCGGGTCCCGGCGGGGTCGAGGCTCTGGTTGAGGGTCGGCGCGTGATCTTCTCGGGCGAGGTTCGTCCTGAACAGGCCGAAACCCTACCAGAGATTATACGTCAGAACCCTGATGTTCCGGTCTTCGATCTCCGATCGCCGGAGCGTATCGTTATTGGAGGGACCTCACAAGATATAGAGCCGGAGGGGTGACGGAGGGGCTGTGGCGCAGTCGCTGATTCATGGCATAGACGTTGGCACGACCAAGATCGTCGCCCTGACCGGTAGGATAGACACCCAGCGAGGCACCGTGGAGGTCCTGTCGGTCGGGGAGGCTCCCAGCCACGGGTTGAAGCGTGGCGTCGTCGTTGACCGCGAGGCAGCGGCCGACTCGGTGGCGGAGGCGATGAACGCCTGCGGGATGGGCGACGTACCGGTGGTTGTGGGTATAGCTGGCAGTCACATCTCCTCGTTCAACACCGAGGTTACACTGCTCAACCGCAGCCGCAACCTCTCTGTAACGGATAGGTTCGTCCGCAAGCTGGAGTACGAGGCGCGTCAGGTGTCCGTAGACGAGGACGATCAGGTAATACACGTCATCCCGCGAAGTTATGTGTTGGACGGCTCGGAGGGCGTGCAGCAACCCGTCGGACTCGCGGCCCGCAAGGTGATGATGCGCGCCCACGTCGTTACCGGGGCCATCTCCAGCATCCAGAACCTCCTGTACGCCGTTGAGGACTGCGGCGTGCGCGTAGCGCAGGTCGTGTTAGAGCCCCTGGCCTCCGTGGAAGCCTGCCTCCGGGCGGCGGACCGGGACGCCGGCGTCGTTCTCATAGACATCGGTGGCGGAACCACAGACATGGCCGTTTTCCTGAAAGGAACCCTGGTGCACACCGCTGTAATACCCATCGGCGGAGAGAGCTTTACATCCGACGTAGCCTACGGTCTGAAGGTGCCCTACGAGATCGCCGAAAGGCTCAAGGTGCGCTACGGTACGGTGCTCTCTCGCATCGTTGACTCCGTGGCCGCCGTGGAGATAAACAACCGGCATTACAACGCCCACTTTCTCAGCCAGATACTCGAGTACCGGGCCCAGGAAGTTTTCGAGTACGTAAACAACTCGCTCAAAGAAAACGGTCTCCGTACCCAAATATCCGGGGACACCGTACTTACCGGCGGAGGGTCTCTGCTGGACGGTATGACCGAGCTTGCAGAAGACGTTCTCGGTATTCCCGCCCGCACCGCCGCACCCTACGCAGCGAGGGGAGACTTTAACGTTCTACGGAAGCCTCAGTACTCCACCTCTGTGGGCCTGCTAAACTTTGCTGCGAGGCAGACTAAAGCTAAAGCTCAAAGTAAAGGTGCAAGAGTTAACAGTTTTGGTAGCATAGTGGAGGCTATTAAAGGCTGGTTCCGGGGAGTGTGATCCGGGCGACGTTGAGAGAACGGTCTACGGAGGGCTGAGAGCGGTATGTTGGATGCGGGCACGAACTACTTGGCGGTAATAAAAGTTGTCGGGATCGGCGGCGGCGGGACCAACGCCGTGAATCGCATGATCAACTCGGGGTTGCAGGGGGTTGAGTTCATTGCGATCAACACGGACGCCCAGGCCCTCCAGATGTGTGATGCGGATCAGAAGATCCACATCGGAGAGAAGATCACTCGTGGCCTCGGGGCCGGGGCCGACCCGAAGATCGGAGCCGAGGCCGCCGAGGAGAACAAGGCCGACATCGAGGAGTCGTTGCGGGGGGCGGACATGGTCTTCGTCACCGCAGGCAAGGGAGGTGGCACGGGTACGGGTGCCGCACCGGTGGTCGCCAAGATCGCCCGCGAGTCCGGCGCCCTCACGGTCGGCGTCGTCACGCGGCCGTTTGCGTTCGAGGGACGACGGCGCTCGACCTACGCCGAAGAAGGCATCAAGAAGCTCAAAGAGAACGTGGACGCCCTCATCATAATTCCCAACGACCGGCTCTTGGACGTCGCTGAGAAGCGCACCACGATGATGGATGCTTTCAAGATGGCCGACGACGTGCTTCGTAAGGGTGTGCAGGGCATAACCGACCTCATCACGGTGCCGGGCCTTATCAACCTGGACTTCGCCGATGTACGCACGATAATGCAGAACTCCGGGTCGGCCCTCATGGGAATCGGCAGCTCCAACAGCGAGAACCGGGCTTCGGAGGCGGCCAAAGCGGCTATCTCCAGCCCGCTGCTGGAGGCCAGCATCGAGGGGGCTACCGGAATCATCCTGAACATTACCGGCGGGAGCGACCTCGGGCTCTTCGAGGTCAACGAAGCCGCGGAGATCGTCCACAACGCCGCCCATCAGGAGGCTAACCTGATCTTCGGCTCCGTCGTCGATGAGAGCTTCGGTGACCGGGTGAACGTTACCGTCATCGCCACGGGCTTCGACCAGAGGATGGCGAACCAGCGCCGGGTCGAGCGTCCGGGACTGGACCTCGACGAGGAGGAGTTGACCGCTCCCTCGTCCCAGGAGGGCGACGCCCTCGACATCCCAGCCTTTCTCCGTCGTCGGTAGGTAGCTGCGTTAAAATAGCGGCGTGGATACGACCTCGCCGTGGAGCCTGAAGACCGCCTCCGGCCACGAAAAGGCCGGGGGCGTTGTTTACATTGTACCCGAGCCGGAGCCGGTGGAAGCGAACGTCCGTTTTTTTACCCGACGGGGTGGCGTCTCCGAGCCGCCCTTCGACACTCTGAACGTCTCCGTGAAAGTGGGGGATGACCGGGAAGCCGTCACGGAAAACATAGGGCGGATAAAAGATGCCTTGGAAGTAAGTTCCTCCGCCTGGGTGCAGCAGGTCGCCGGAGACGACGTCATACGGGTGGACAAAGCCGGTCTCGCCGGAAGGGCAGACGCTCTTATTACAGGTGAGGAGAACTTGGCGCTCGCCGTTGCCGTGGCAGACTGTGTTCCCGTGGCCCTCGTCGGCGAGAGAGAGGTTGGCATGGTTCACTCCGGGTGGCGCGGAACTCTTTCTGGGATAGCGGGCAAGACCGTACAGGAAATGGGCGGCAGCGAGGCGCGAGCCTATATAGGACCGTGTATACGACGGTGTTGTTACGAGGTCTCGGAGGAACTGGCAGAAGAGTTCGCCGGCTGGTTTGGTTCGGACGTGGTGACGGGGCGCAACCTCTCGCTGCCGGCGGCGATCACGACGAACCTCCAGGAGTGTGGGGTCGAAGAGGTTCACGACCTCGGTTTGTGTACCGGGTGTCGCCCGGATCTCTTCTACTCGCATCGCAGGGAGGGTCCGCTTACCGGAAGAAGTCTGGCCTCGGTGGTGAAGGTTTCGTAGTGGGAGATCAGATCATCACCGAGGGAATAAGGAGCCGGTTGCAAGTCGTAAGAGAGAAGGTTGGCGAGGCTCTTGAGCGCAGCGGGCGTGGCCCGGATGAAGCCCGTATCTTGATCGCCAGCAAGTACTACACGATAGAGCAAATCTCCGCGCTCGGCGATGCGGGGGCGCATCTACTCGGCGAGAACCGTTCGGAAGATCTAATTCAAAAGCAGGAGGTTTTCGGGGACGCTTTCGAGTGGCACTTCATCGGGCACTTGCAGCGCCGGAAAGCCAGGGATGTAGTTTCGAGGGTGAACCTCATACACTCGGTTGACTCCGTGCGGTTGATCCGGGAGCTGCAAAAACGGGCTCCCGAAGAGGGGGTCGACGTCCTACTGCAGGTAAACGTCAGCGGGGAAGAGGCTAAATACGGCGTTGGCGAGGGACAAATCGAAGAGCTCTTGGAGGCGGCAGCACAAACAGAGGGGAGGGTTTATGTCCGGGGCTTTATGACGATAGCGCCACTGGTTGAGCAAGCGGAGGATGTGCGCTATGTTTTCGCGAAACTGAGAGAGATACGTGATAGGCTACGGCCGAGTTGGAGCCCGCACTTCGATCTCTCGGACCTCTCTATGGGGATGAGCGGCGACTATGAAGTCGCGGTCGAACAAGGGGCTACTTTAGTAAGAATTGGGAGGACTGTTATTCAGGAGGATGGCCCATGAGGAGGAACGATGGGAGCTAGAGATCATCTGGAGCGAGTCGCGGCCTGGTTTGGTTTCGGCGACGTCGACGACGACTATTACTACGAGGACGAAGAGGAAGAGAGCCTGCAATACGGCCGCACCGCTTACGCGGGTGGCGGAAGCGAGGAAGCGGCGCCCGCGGTCCGACGGCTCGGGCGGGCCGACCGTTCTTCGGCCTTTGGCACCTCCCTGGGAGACCTTTTCGGGAGAGACGACTCCTCGGAGTACGTCCGCGAGCCCGAATCCGGCCAGCCGCACCTTCGTCCGGTACCGGACCCCCGGCCAGCGCGGGTGAGCGTTCTCGAACCATCTAGCTTCAACGACGCCCAGGCCCTCGCCGACCGCTTCAAGCGTCAGCAGCCGGTCATCCTCAACCTGCAGAATGTAGACGGGGAGCTCTCCCGCAGGATGGTCGACTTCTGTTCGGGTCTGACCTACGCGCTCGACGGCCAGATACAGAGCGTCGCCAACCGGGTGTTTTTGCTGACACCCCGCAACGTAGAGGTCAGCGCCGAGGAGCGCAAGCGCCTCGCCGAAAGGGCGTTCTTCAATCAGCTCTAGGATGGTCCAGTCGTTTTGACCACCGTAGGCGTTATAGGGGCCGGCAAGATCGGGGGCTCCCTCCTGGTGCGCCTCGCTGAGGCCGGAAAGTTCGACCTCGGGGTCAGCGACGTTCATCCCGAATACCTGAAACCCTACGCCGAGCGCTACGGCATGCGCGTTACGGACTCTAACGCGGACTTGGTGGAGAACAGCGACATCATCATCATCGCCGTAAAGCCCTGGGACGCAGAGACCGTACTGGAAAGCATCTCACCGTCCGTCGAAGGAACGGAGAAGGCCGTCGCCAGCGTGGCTGCGGGCGTCACCATAGATAGCATCTCTCAGAAGTTGCCGCCCCGGACCCCCATTTTGAGGGTCATGCCGAACGTCTGCGCCTCAGTGGGGCTGGGGTCTGCGGTGATCACCGCCAACGAAGCGGGCAGAAACCGGCTGCCGATGTTGATGGAGATCTTCGGTTACGTTGGAGAGGTCATGGAACTGCCGGAGCGGCTGTTCGACGCGGCGACGGCGCTGCACGGCTCCGGACCGGCCTACGTGGCGCTTTTCGCAGACGCTCTTATACAGGCCGGCGTCCGGGAGGGCATACCGCGCGACATCGCCCGACGGCTGGTTATAGGAACGATCAGCGGCACGGCGGTCTTGCTCCAGGAGCGCAGCGCCCACCAGGTACGGGACGAGGTGATGACGCCTGGTGGTACGACGGCGGCGGCTTTCGTCGCGATGGAGAAAGCGGGCTTTGTGGGGGCAGTCTACGACGGTGTCAGCGCGGCGGCAGAACAGTCGCGGGGGTTGGGCAAGTGATACTCGGGCTGCTCCAGACGTTTGCGTACAGCATCAGCAACCTGCTGATCGGTATCGTGACCTATGGATACTACATCATGCTCGGTTTCATAATCGCCTCCATACTATTTAGTTGGTTTCCTGGCTATCCGTCGAGTAGCTTTATGCAGGCGATCTACGACGCGGTTCGGACGGTCGTGGACCCTATACTCATGCCGATAAGGAACAATATACCGCCGTTGAGACTTGGGGGGATTGCCCTGGATCTCTCCCCGATCATCGCTCTCCTGGGGCTCTGGATAGCGCGGCGGCTGCTCACAACAATAATAGACTTCTTTATACGACCTGTGGTGGGGTGATCTGACATGCCTTTGAAACCGATAGACGTTAGGCGCAAGGAGTTCAAGAACAGTATGCGAGGCTACAATGCCGACCAGGTGGATGACTTCCTGGATACTGTCGCCGACGAGTTCGAGCGCTCGTACTCCGAGAACCTGCGGATGCGGGAAGAGATCTCCAACCTGCGTGAGCGGCTGGAGCAGTTCGAGAAGTTGGAAGATTCGATCCAGTCGGCGCTGGTTCACGCCGAGTCCGCCGCCAACGACCTGCGGGAAAGCGCCGCCAGCGAGGCTGAAAACCTCCGCAACAACGCCAACCGCGAGGCTGAGCTGACCGTAAAGGAGGCCAACGAACGGTCTCAGCAAATTCTGGCCGACGCCTCCTCCAAGGTCGAGCGGGCCCAGGAGTCGTACGAAGCGCTAAAAAAGGCCAAACAAGACTTCGCCGCGGACTTCCGGCACCTCTTGAAGTCCTACATAGCGGTCATGGACAACGTGGATCTGGTCTCCGCCCAGGAGATAGAAGCCTCCCTGCGCGAGCGTCTCGACTGGGAGGCTATAGCCGCCGCCCGCGAAGCCGCCGGGAAGCGAAACGCGGAAGAGGACGCTGAAGAGACTCAGGCTATGGATCAGCCTTCGGAACCACTTGCGGAAGGTGAAGCTGAACTCGAAGTAGAAGAGCCGGAGGTCGAGCCTTCTAGCGTCGAGGATGAAGGCCGGGAGGCTGTGGCCGCCGACTCCGAAGCGGTTGAAGAAGTCGAACGGGAAGATTCTTCGCCGGTCGGGGAACACGAAGCCGGCAACGGCGACGAAGACGCGCAGGCTTCGCGGGACGCCGGCAACGAGGAAAAAACCTCTCGCGCCAGCCGCTTTCTGCGCCGGCGTGGCTGAGAGGGCACTCCGTTCCTCTAAAGACGGGGTGCTGCTGAACCTCCGGGTTGCGCCGGGCGCCAGAGAGACCTCTCTGGAAGGACGCTACGGAGAGCGCGCTTTGAAGCTGAAGGTCGCTGCTCCTCCGGTAGACGGTAAGGCGAACGCCGAGATCGAGCGATTTTTATCAGGCGCGCTGAATGTGTCGTGTTCTCGGATCTCGGTCGTCAATGGCGCGGCCGCCCGCGATAAGGTAGTTCTCGTAAGAGGCGTCGCGCTGAGCGAGGTTCAACGGAGCCTCACCGACTTGGTGAAGTAGGTGGGGTGGCCACGAAGAGCTTCATCGTAGAGCCTGGAGAGTCTAACGAACGGTTGGATCGGCTCGCGGCCCGACGTCTCAACCTCAGTCGAAGCGTCGTTCAGCGTCTGATCGGAGACGGCTTGTTGCTGGTAGAAGGCGCGAAATGTAGTTCGTCATACAAGGTGCGTAGCGGGGAACGCGTGGAAACACAGATGCCGTCCACCGACCTCCTTCCAGAGCAAATACTCGTTCCAACAGTCTTCGAAGATGAGCACTTGCTGGTGGTAGATAAGCCCGGCGGTATCGTCGTACATCCCGGAGCCGGAAACCCTTCGGGCACGTTGGTCAACGCGCTACTGAGCCGGGGCATAGCAGGTGGAGAAGACCCGCTCAGGCCTGGCGTAGTACACCGGCTCGACCGGGACACCTCCGGGCTCATGGCGCTCGCGAAAGGCGAACCAGCGTATACGAGACTGGTCAAAATGCTCTCGAACAGGGAGGTACGGCGTATCTACAGGGCTATCGTAGTGGGCGATAAATTGCCTCCATCGGGAACCGTCGACGCTCCCGTTGGCCGGGATCCCGAAAACCCTACGCTAATGGCCTCCGGAGTAGGAAAGTCGGCCGTGACGCACTTCGAGACGCTGTATGAGTCTGATGAGCACACCATGCTCCGGGTATACCTGGAGACGGGGAGGACGCACCAGATCCGGGTACATCTTGCGGCCATCGACCATCCGGTCTATGCGGATCCGCTCTACGGTGGAGCGGTCGAAGGGCACAGGCTCTGGCTGCACGCCGAAAGACTCGCGTTCGAGCATCCCGTTACCGGAGAACCGCTGGAGTTTGCTTCGCCGATACCAGGGGACCTTTGGAAATCGGCGAAAACTTTGGGCTTCCAGAAACGGGTGCTTGACCGTTCGTCGTAGTTCTGGTAGTTTAGCCGGCAACTGAATACCTGGCCTTTAACGGCGCCCCGCGAGGCGCGAAGGAGGTAGATTTGGACCGGACGTCCATCGGCGAACGCTATCATGTACTCTCAGAGGTACTCGACCACGACCGCTTGAATCGGTCTCTGCGCCGGATCTCCCACGAAATACTCGAACGTAACGCATCTGCTCTGCAAAGCCTGGCAATAATCGGCACCCTGACCCGTGGGGTCCCGCTCGCGCGCCGCATCGCCGACAATATCCGAAACTTCGAGGGTTTGGATGTTCCGGTAGGGTCTCTGGATATAACGCGACACCGGGACGACCTGGAGGAGAACGAGCGTGCGGTCGGGAAGAGCCACGTTCCGTTCGAGGTCGCCGGCAAGACGATAATCCTCGTAGACGACGTGCTCTACACAGGGCGGACCGCCCGGGCTTCGATGGACGCGCTGCTGGAGTTGGGGCGACCGGCGGCGATACAACTGGCGATACTGGTGGATCGCGGCCACCGGGAGCTGCCGATACGGGCTGACTACGTCGGAAAGAACGTACCGACGGCTCCACATGAGCGGGTGCTGGTAAAGCTGGAAGAAACCGATGGGGAGGATGGGGTGATCACGGTTGGAGAGTAGAGATCTTTTGACGCTGGAAGGCACTGGACGTGAAGAGTTGCGCGAGGTACTCGACGTGGCCCACGACTTCAGTGCCGGAAGACTATCGCAGCCGCTCGCCGGCAAAACCGTATGTATGGCGTTCTTCGAGTCTTCGACCCGGACCTCGGCCTCTTTCAAGCTTGCCGCCCGCCGGGCAGGCGCAGACGTAATATCTCTCTCGGAGAAGGGGTCTTCGATCTCAAAGGGTGAATCCCTGGTGGATACGGTTGTGACCCTCGACAGTCTCGGGGCCGACGCCATAGTCCTGCGGCATCCGGCGGCGGGGGCGGCCCAACTCGCGGCCCGCCACACGGACGCCGCGGTAATCAACGCCGGAGATGGTTGCGGCCAGCATCCCACCCAGGCGCTCCTGGACCTCTACGCAATAAGCGAGGCGCTCGGCGGCTTCGACGAGCTGGCCGGGCGCAGGGTCGCCGTGGTCGGGGACGTGCTGCACAGTCGGGTCGCGAGGAGCGTGATCCCGGCATTCCAGGCCGCCGGTACGGAGGTTTCCCTCGTCGCGCCCCGCACCCTGCTCCCCACACACGCCGGGGCCTGGGGGCTGCCGGTACTCTCTTCGGTGGACGAAGCTCTTGAGTGGGGTGCGGAGACCCTGTACATGCTGCGCCTCCAGAAGGAGCGAATGGTCGGCGGCTCACCGAGAGTACCTTCCGTCGCCGAGTACCGGACTTACTACGGGGTTTCGCGGCGTCATCTGGAGCCGGGCGTGCTGGTCATGCACCCGGGACCGGTAAACCGGGGGGTCGAGATCTCCGGCGACGTAGTCCTCAATGAGGCTTCTCTGATCTCGGACCAGGTCGCGGCCGGCATAGCCGTCCGCTCCGCCGTGCTGGCCCTCGCCACCGGCGCAGTCCACGAGGTAGCCGCTTGAGCGCGGTCCCCGAAGACCTGATCGTCCGCCACGCCCACGTCCTCGACCCCGGAACCGGGCTCGACGGCGTCAAAGACGTACGCTTATCTTCCGGGCGCGTCGCAGAGGTTGGAGAGAACCTGCGCGGAACGCGGGAGTTGGACACCGACGGACTGCACCTCTTTCCGGGCTTCGTAGACGCTCACGCCCACTGGCGCACGCCGGGCCGCGAGGACGAGGAGACCATAAAGAGCGGCTCGGCCGCTGCGGCGGCGGGCGGCTTCACGAGCGTCGTGATGATGCCCAACACCGACCCAGTAGTAGATAAACCCGTCGTGGTGAGCGGTCTGGTGCGGCGCATCGAGCAGGAATCCAGGGTGCGGGCCTACGTCTCGGCCGCGCTGCACGAAGGGCTTACCGGAGAACGGCTGACGGAGATGCGCCTTCTCAAGGAGGCCGGGGCTTTCTGCGTCTCCGACGACGGGCTGGGAACGGCCTCGGCCGAGGTGCTCCGCAACGGGATGCTCTACGCTCGAACTGCCGGACTACCGATAATACTCCACTGTGAGGATCACGACCTGTCCACCGGAGTGGTCCACGACGGCGCTGCGGCGGCGCTCGCGGGTGTTCCCGGCATCCCGGCCAGCGCGGAAGACACGGGGACGGCGACCGCCCTCATCCTGGCTGCGGAGACCGGGGCCAGGGTCCACATCACGCACGTCAGCACGGCTCTCTCCGCCGCGCTCGTCGGCTTCTTCAAGGAACGGGCCGACGTCACCGCCGATACTACCCCGCACCACCTGACGCTGACGGACGATCTGATCTCTACTTTAGAAGGCATGTACCGGGTGAACCCGCCGCTACGCCCGGACGAAGATCGGAGCGGGGTGGGAGAAGCCCTCGCTGGCGGCGTCCTGGACTTCGTGGCCACGGACCACGCACCGCACGCCTCCGAGGAGAAGGAGCTGTCGCTGGAGGAGGCTGCGCCTGGTTTCCTCGGCCACGAGACGGCCTTCGCGGCGCTCTACACGGGGCTCGTAAAGCGCGGTAAACTCTCGCTCCGGCGGCTCGTGGAAGCGATGAGTTGCGCCCCCGGTCGGTGGATCAGCGGCGCGGGGAGCATCTCCGTCGGCGCGCCGGCGGACCTGGTCCTCGTGGACCTCTCGGAAGAGTGGACCGTGGGGCGGGAGACGCTGCAGAGCCAGTCCTGGAACTCACCGTACCTGGGACAGAAGCTCGCGGGGCGCGTCGTGGGTACTATGGTCGGTGGCGAACTGGTTTACGACAGAATAGGGGCGAAGTTTGGAGTACGGACCTAGACGGGCTACGCTGGTCCTCGAAGATGGGACGGCTTTCGAGGGCAAGACTTTTACCGGAGACGGCGAGGTGGCCGGCGAGGTGGTGTTTACGACCAGCATGGTCGGCTATCAGGAGACGTTGACGGACCCGTCTTACCGGGGCCAGATCCTGCTCTTCACCTACCCCCTGATCGGGAACTACGGCGTAATTCCCGGCGATGAGGAAACACACAAGGTACAGGCCGCCGCCGTCCTCGTCCGCGAGTACACGCCCTACCACAGCAACTGGGCGAGCGAACGTTCCCTGGCATCCCTGCTCGAAGAAGCCGGGGTAGTCGGCGTGGAGGGTATAGATACCCGCGCCCTGACCCGGCATCTCCGGGACAAAGGCGCCATGCGAGGCATCATCTCTACCGTCGAGCGGGACCCGAACCTGCTGCGCGAGAAAGCCAACGCCCACCCCTCGATGGTCGGCCTGGACCTCGCCTCTACCAGCAGCCAGATCACCGAGCCGACGCTGCTCCCGGCATACGGTGAGGAACGTTGTCGCATCGCCGCCCTGGACTACGGGGTTAAGGGTTCGATCTACAAGGAGTTGCGGAGTCGCGGGGCATCGGTTCTCGCTATACCGGGTTCTGCGGGAGCGGATGAGATCCTGGCCTCCAGGCCGGACGGAATTTTTCTCTCCAACGGTCCCGGCGACCCGGCGGCGCTTGAGGAAGCGGTGGCTACGCTAAAGCCCGTGCTCGGGGAGGTACCGACCTTTGGCATTTGCCTCGGACATCAGCTCCTCGGCCTGGCGCTGGGCTGCGAGACCTACAAAATGCCCTTCGGCCATCACGGAGTCAACCATCCCGTGCGGAACGTAAGGAATGGAAGGATCGAGATCACGAGCCAGAACCACGGCTTTGCCATCCGGGAAGAGTCTTTGCCGGAAAACGTCGCGTTGACGCACCGCAACCTCTACGACGGGACCGTGGAAGGTGTAGAGAACAAAGACCTCCGAGTGTGGAGCGTTCAGTACCATCCCGAGTCCAGTCCCGGACCTCGCGACTCCGGATACCTCTTCGACGATTTCGTGGAGACCGTTTCCGGCGGGGGTGAGGCGTAGATGCCACGCCGGAATGACATCTCCAGCATCCTGATCCTGGGCTCCGGCCCTATCGTGATCGGGCAGGCCGCGGAGTTCGACTACTCGGGGACTCAGGCGTGCCGCGCCTTACGCGACGAGGGTTACCGCATCATCCTGGCGAACTCGAACCCGGCCACCATCATGACCGACCCGGAGTTCGCCGACGCGACGTACATCGAACCCCTCACCGTCGAGGCGGTCGCGGAGATCATCCGCCACGAACGCCCCGACGCCCTGCTCCCGACCCTGGGCGGCCAGACAGCCCTGAACCTCGCCATCGAGCTCGACGAAGCCGGCGTCCTGAACGACTACGACGTCGAACTGCTCGGCGCCTCCGTAGAATCTATCCAGAAGGCCGAGGACCGCCAGCTATTCCACGACGCCATGGACCGACTCGGCCTCAAGGTCCCCGAAAGCCGCACGGTAAAGAGCCTCGAACAGGCCCTGGAACTGGCGGCCCGAATAGGCTTCCCCCTGATAATCCGTCCGAGCTTTACCCTGGGCGGCAAGGGCGGCGCCGTCGCCCACGACTACCCGGAGCTCGAACGCGCCGTCCTCGACGGCCTCGACGCCAGCCCCGTAAACAGCGCCCTCGTTGAAAAGAGCGTCGCCGGCTGGAAAGAGTTCGAGCTGGAGGTCATGCGCGACCTCTCCGACAACGTCGTCATCATCTGCTCCATCGAGAACGTGGACCCCATGGGCGTCCACACCGGCGACTCCATCACCGTCGCCCCCGCCCAGACCCTCTCCGACCGCCAGTACCAGACCCTCCGCTCCGCCTCTATGCGCATAATACGTGAGATCGGGGTACAGACGGGGGGCTCCAACATCCAGTTCGCGGTGGACCCGGAGAGCGACGACTTCTACGTGATCGAGATGAACCCGCGGGTGAGCCGTTCGAGCGCGTTGGCAAGCAAAGCTACCGGGTTCCCGATAGCCAAGATCGCCGCGAAGCTGGCGGTGGGATATGCCTTAGACGAGATTTCCAACGACATAACGCGGGCGACCCCGGCCTCGTTCGAGCCGGCGCTGGACTACGTCGTGACCAAGATACCGCGCTTCACCTTCGAGAAGTTCCCCGGCGCCGCCCCGCGGCTGACGACCCGGATGCACTCCATCGGCGAGGTTATGGCGATAGGGCGGACGTTCACGGAGAGCCTGCTCAAGGCGATGGCCTCACTGGAACTGGACCCTCAAGACATCGTACCGAGGCTGGACGAGCCAAGTCCGTACAGGATCTTCGCCGTCTTCGAAGCCCTGCGGTCCGGGATGGATGTGCCGGAGATCTACGAGAAGACCTGGATAGATCCCTTCTTCATAGCGTCGGTGGCGAAGATAGTAGCCGAGGAAGGCTCGCTACCGGAGACCATGAGCCGGGAAGCGTTGATGGAGGCGAAGAAGATTGGACTCTCCGACGAAGACCTGGCCTCGCACTCCGGAACCTCTACAGAGGTCATCCGGGGCGTGCGGCGGGCGCTGGGCATCTCGCCGACCTACAAGTCGGTGGACACCTGCGCCGGGGAGTTCCCGGCCCGCACGCCGTACTACTACTCGACCTACGAGACCGAGGATGAGGTAGGGCGTGGAGACAACGAATCCGTGGTGGTCCTCGGTAGCGGGCCGAACCGGATCGGTCAGGGCATAGAGTTCGACTACGCCTGCGTCCACGCCAGCTACGCTATCAAAGAGGCTGGTCTTGACGCCATCATGGTCAACTCCAACCCGGAAACCGTCTCTACCGACTACGACACCTCGACCCGTCTGTACTTCGAGCCGCTCTCCGCCGAGTACGTCCTGGAGGTCATAAGGCGAGAGGAACCGCGCGGCGTGGTCCTCCAGTTCGGCGGCCAGAGTCCGCTGAAACTGGCGCGCGAGCTGGAAGCGGCGGGAGTTAATATCCTGGGGACCTCGCCGGAGGCGATAGACCTCGCCGAGGACCGCTCCCGCTTCGGACGCCTGTTGACGGAGCTTGGCATACCGCATCCTCGTTTCGGGGCCGCGGCGACGGCTGACGGGGTACGGGAGATCGCGCACGACCTGGGCTATCCGGTGGTGGTTCGCCCCTCCTACGTCCTCGGCGGCCGGCGGATGGAGATCGTCTACAACGACGACGACCTGGACCTCTATCTCCGGGCCAGCGTAGATACCAGTCCCGAATATCCGACCCTCGTTGACAAGTTTATGGAGGATTATGTCGAGATAGACGTGGACGCCGTCTCCGATGGGGAGGACGTTTATATCGGCGGTATCATGGAGCACATCGAGGAGGCGGGTGTACATTCCGGGGACTCCTCGTGCGTGACGCCCCCTATCACGATCCACCGGGCGCTCGTCCAGAAGATCGAGGACTACACCCGTCGTCTGGCGCTCTCCGTAGGGGTGGTCGGCTTGATGAACATCCAGTTCGTGGTTCGGGGAGACGAGGTGCTCATCATAGAGTGCAACCCGCGCGCCTCGCGCACCGTGCCGTACGTCTCCAAGGCGACCGGCGTGCCGCTGGCCAAGGTCGCTACACGAGTGTTGCTCGGCGAGAAGCTCCGGGACATGGAACTCGACGCGTCCACCAACGGGCATTTCAGCGTAAAGGCTCCGGTGTTCCCGTTCGACCGGTTCGCAGACGTGGATCCGCTGCTCGGCCCGGAGATGCGCTCCACGGGCGAGGCGATGGGCATAGACCGCACGTTCGGCGGCGCGTTCGTCAAAGCGCTCACCGCGGCGGGACAGACCTTGCCGGAATCAGGGAGGGTATATATTTCGGTCGCCAACCGGGACAAGCGAGCGGTGGTGCTCATCGCGAGGGCTTTCGCGGACTTGGGGTTCGAGATCTCCGCTAGCGAGGGCACGGCGGAGGTGCTCAAAAACAACGGGTTGCCGGTGTCGGTGGTGCCCAAGATTGGGGAGTTGGGCGGGGACGTGCTAGCCCTGATCGAGGAAGGCGGGGTGGACCTGATCGTGAACACCCCCTGGGGCCGCGGCGCCCGCACGGACGGGTACCTCATCCGGCGCAAAGCCCTCACCCACGGCGTCCCCTGCATAACGACGCTCGCCGGATCCGCCGCCGCGCTACAGGGGATAGAGTCCAAGATCCGGGGTGGCCTAGAACGTGTCAACCCGCTCCAGGGCCTCTACGCGGCGAGAGCGTGAAGTTCTATAGCGTAGCGGTCGAAGAGCGCGAGCGGGTGGGCGGCTACACCCTCCTCCACTATCGCTGGGAGGGATCTGTGGAGCCGGGGCAATTCGTAATGGCGCGGGCCGTTAGCTTTCCGTACGCTCTCGACCCCTTTCTCGCACGCCCGCTCTCCTATTACGACCACGACGATATGACGGCGAGCCTGCTCTTCGAGGTCCGCGGAAGGGGCACGGCCCTGCTGGATAGAGCCCAACAGATCGAAGTAACGGCCCCACTCGGCAAAGGATTCCGGATCGAGAACAATGGCCGCGCCGCGCTTCTAGGAGGCGGCATCGGCGTCGCCCCGATGAAGATACTCTCGCGGCGGCTGGAAACCCTCGGCATCGAACACAACGTCTTCCTCGGCTTCGCGGACGCGGCAACGGCCCCGATCTCCCAAGATTTCCCCGGGGCCTCAGTTGCCACGATGGATGGCTCCGCGGGTATCCGGGGGACGGTCCTCGACGCCGCCCCCCATCTGGAGCGCTACGGCGCCGTCTACGCCTGCGGGCCGGACCCGATGCTGGCGGCCGTGAAATGTGCAGTGGACGGTGGGTGTCAGCTCTCGGTAGAGGAGAGGATGGGGTGCGGCAATGGCTCGTGTAACGGCTGCGTCGTGCCGATAAAGGGCCGGGGATACATCCGGTCGTGCGTAGAAGGTCCGGTCTTCGAGGCGGAGGCGCTGGCGTGGTAGTCATGGCCGGAGAAGCGTTGGCGGTCGAGCTTTGCGGCATACCGATGAAGACGCCTTTGATGCCGGCTTCGGGGACGCTGTCGAAAGAGGCTCTAGGAGAAGTTCGAGGCGTTTACGGGATGATGTTGCCTAAAACCGTAACACCGTTGCGTCGCGAGGGGAACCCGCCGCCACGGATAGCCGAGACTCCTTCGGGCATGATCAACTCCATCGGACTCCAGAATCCTGGCGTAGAGGGGTTTCTGGAAGACCTGGACGCCTTTATTGGCGAGGAGCCCCTAATGGTATCCGCGGCCGGTGATACGGTCGCCGAGTTTGCCGCGTTGTGCGAACGGCTCGCGACCGACGATAGGATAGTGGCGGCGGAGTTGAACCTGTCGTGCCCGAACGTGGAGCATGGTGGCCTGACGTTTTGCGCCGGACCGGAGAGCGTAACGGAGGTCGTCGGCTCCTGCCGCGAAGCGTTGCCCGACAAGCCGATCTTCGTAAAGCTCACCAACGAGGGCGTACTGGGCAACGCGGTGGCCGCCGAGGAGGCCGGGGCGGACGGACTTACGCTTATCAACACGCTTCCAGCGCTCTCCATAGATCCGTGGACAAGAAAAGTTTTGCGTGGAGGGTTGTCCGGCCCCGCCATAAAGCCTGTTGCTTTGCGGGCCGTCTACGAGGTCTGCGGGGCAGTCGAGATACCGGTGATCGGGTGCGGCGGCGTCACGACCGGCACAGACGTCGCGGAGTTCATACTCGCGGGAGCGACGGTGGTACAGGTCGGCACGGCGAGCTTCGCGCGTGACCCGGCGGAGATACTCGACGAGTTCTCCGCCTACCTGATGGAGACGGGTCAGCGGGCCGGACAATTGACGGGTTCCTTGCGGCGCGTTCGCCACTCCTGACGCGCGACAAATCGCGATGGTATACTTTTTGATCGATGTTGAGGCGGGCACCGCAAAGAACTGTACAGGAGCGCCGCAGCGCGCTGGAGGAGGCCAACCGGGTGCGCTTTGCCCGGGCAAGGGCCAAGCGCGAGCTCAAGAGCGGGGAGTTGGACGTCTACGATCTGCTCATGGATCCTTCAGAGGAGTTGAAAGGCGCGAAGGTCGAAGAGATGTTGCTCGCGATGCGCGGCATGGGGCGTATAAAGGTCATGCGGATACTGAGGGAGGCCGGTATCAGCACCTCCAAGACGCTCGTCGGGCTCACGCATGGGCAACGGGACCGTCTGATCCGGGTATTGGGTTGCGAGGAAAGCTGATCGTCGTCTCCGGGCCTTCCGGAGCCGGGAAGTCTACGCTCATCCGGGTAGCGCTCGATGAAGTGCCGGAGCTAGCCTACTCGGTATCGGCTACCACCCGCGAGCCCCGGGAGGGCGAGGTTGACGGCCAGCATTACATCTTCCTCTCCCGCGAGCAATTCGAGCGCTGGATCGAGGAGGGTAACTTCCTGGAGTGGGCGGAGTACGCCGGAAACCTATACGGTACTCCCGAGCATCGGGTCGACGAGTTGCTGGAGTCAGGGAGGTCCGTCATACTGGAGATAGAGCTTCAGGGGTCGAGGATGGTCCGGGAGCAACGCCCAGACGCGCAAATGGTTTTTGTACGGGTCCCCTCGTTGGAAGAGAACCGCCGGCGGCTCGAAAACCGGGCGACGGAGACTTCCGGCGCCGTGGAGAGCCGCATGACCACCGCCGTCAAGGAGGTCGCGGCGCGGGACGAGTTCGACTACGAAGTGGTGAACGGCGACCGCGAGCAGGCCCGCCGAGATATGGTAGACACTATGAGAAAAATAGTAGAAGGAGACACGGATGCTGAGTGATCTCAAGATAGACGAACTGCTGGAGAAGGTAGATTCCCGCTACGGTCTGGTAATGGCCAGCGCCAAGCGGGCTCGCCAGATCAACGAGTACACTGCCACCCTGGGGCTGAACGAGTCCCTCGGGATTCCTGGCCCGCAGGTTCACACCCGCTCCCAGCACCCCCTGAGCATCGCCATAGAAGAGTTGCGGACCGATAAACTAGATGTTGGCTTCAGGAACGAAGCCCCGGCGGAGCCCGTCGAGGACGTCAACGACCAGGACGACGAAACTTCTGCGCTCGCTGAAACCGAAGCCGGAGAAGGTGGAGAGGATCAGGGAGCCGCGTAGGGCTCTACCCTTTGATCCTTTGCTCTGTAGGAGCGGGCCAGGGGGTCCTGGAAGTCCCCGCGGTCTGTAGCCAGTTGTCGCTGGCCGGACGCCGGGTAGAGGTCGTGTTAGAACCCGGCGCCCGAAACTTCCTGGGACCGGCGGCTTTTGCGGGACATGCCGAAGTCGTTGACGTACCAAGCGACGGCGCAGAGGTGCTGCTCTTTGCTCCGGCGACAGCCGGAACCATAGCCCGGCTCGCCCGTGGGTTGGACGGCGGGCCCGCAATCGCCGCTTACGCCGTTGGTAGGCGGCCCACCGTTATTGCCCCCGATCTGGACGCGGAGACGTCGCAGCACCCGGCCGTACGGGAGAACTTTCGGTTACTGGAAGATGCGGGGGTATCGGTGGTAGAGAGCCGCGAAGGCGGAATGGCCGGAGCGACGGAGTTGGCGACGCGGACGCTCAATACGCTTGGTGGTCCGCTAAGCGGGATACGGATACTCGTAAGCGCTGGCGGAACCCACGAACCTATAGACAGCGTGCGCTTCGTCGGCAATCATTCCTCCGGGAAAATGGGCGTCGCCATAGCGCGCGTAGCCGCGAGAATGGGCGCGGAGGTCACCGTGGTGGCGGCCAACGTGGAGGCTGTGGAGCCAGGAACGCGCTGGGTGTCGGTTGAGACAGTGGACGAGTTGAGGGACGCGATAATGGACCTTATCGGTGAGCACGATGCGCTCGTCATGGCCGCCGCCGTCTCCGACTTCAAGCCCGCTTCAGCGCTGAAAGAGAAGATACGGCGCTCGGAGAGCCTGAGCCTGGACTTCGTCGCGACAGATGACATCCTCAAGGGCGTCCGGCAAGAGAATCCGAACCTGTTTGTGGTAGGATTCGCCGCAACGCACGGGGACCCCGTGCCGGATGCCCGCGAAAAGCTGGGTTCCAAAGGCGTAAACCTCGTCGTAGGGAACGACATATCGCGGGAAGGAATCGGCTTCGGTGCTGATGAAAACGAAGTTTACGTGGTCGGCCCCCACGACGAGCGTTTCGTCCCGCGAGCCTCCAAAAAAGACGTGGCGCACGCTATTCTGGACGAGCTCGCGAGTGAGATGAACAAGGGGCAAAGGATATAGATGGTAGCACAAACGACGAGAACAACCTGGAACGCGGCGGACGACCAGAAGCTGAAAGGGTCACACCTCTTCACCTCGGAGTCGGTAACGGAGGGACACCCGGACAAGATAGCCGACCAGATCTCCGACGCCATCCTGGACGCCGCCGTGGCGGACGATCCGATGAGCCGGGTCGCCTGCGAAACACTCGTCACCACCGGGATGGTAATGGTGGCCGGGGAGATGACCACCTCGACCTACGTGGACATACCAACTCTCGTTAGAAAGAAAGTCTCCGAAATAGGCTACACCCGGGCCAAGTTCGGCTTCGACGCCGAGACCTGCGGGGTTATAATCTCCATAGATCCCCAATCACAGGATATAGCCCAGGGCATAGACACAGCCCTGGAGGCGAGAGATGCAGGATTGGGCGAAGGCGAGCTAGAGGAACTAGGCGCCGGAGACCAGGGCATGATGTTCGGATACGCCTGCAACGAGACCGAAGAGCTAATGCCCTTGCCCATAACGCTGGCCCACGCTCTAACCCGTCGCCTCTCCGAAGTCCGCAAACAGGGAGTCCTCGACTACCTCCGACCCGACGGTAAGAGCCAGGTCACGGTGCGCTACGAAGGGGCTCGTCCCGTGGCGGTCGAAAAGGTGCTTATCTCCACCCAGCACAGGGATGGCGTAGAGCGCCAGATAAAAGATGACCTTCTAGAGACGGTAATAGGGCCGGTGATCTCCGAGGAGTTCTTCGATAAAAGCACCACAGAGGTACTGGTAAACCCAACCGGGCGCTTCGTAGTAGGGGGACCACAGGGAGATACGGGGCTCACGGGTAGAAAGATCATAGTAGACACCTACGGCGGGGCCGTGCCCCACGGCGGAGGGGCTTTTTCGGGTAAAGACGCCACGAAGGTGGATCGGTCAGGCTCGTATGCGGCAAGGTGGGTCGCCAAAAACGTGGTAGACGCCGGTTTAGCCGCTAGGTGCATGGTCCAGGTGGCTTATGCCATAGGGGTTGCGAGGCCCGTGAGCATCATGGTAGAGACCTTCGGTACAGCCAAAGTGGATCCCGCCACCCTTGGGGCGCTAGTAGAAGAGTACTTCGACCTGCGGCCGGGGGCGATCATAAGAGACCTGGACCTGAGACGTCCGATCTACGGCGCGACGGCGGCTTATGGACACTTTGGTAGAAGTGAGGCTGGCTTCAGTTGGGAAGAGACTTCCCGCGCAGACGATCTGCGGCGTGCCGCCGGCTTGTAGTAGTTGGAACAAGAGAGCAAGCCGAGCTCCGCACATACCTTCACGCCTCCGCTCGAAGCGCGGGTGGGGTTGCTGATCCGGACGCACGCCCTGCCGGTACTGAGCTACCGTATCCCGGACGCTTTGAGAAGCCAGGTTCAGCCGGGCGCGGTGGTGGTCGCGCCGCTATCGGGCTACTCGCGACTCGGCGTCGTAGTAGACGTGACGGATGCTGGCGAACATTCTCGCGAGTCTTTACGGGGCGTCGAGAGAGGCTTGTCGATTTCGCCGGCTTTGGTGGAGGTTTGCTGCGAGTTATCTGATTCGTTCGCGGTTGCTCTACCAAATCTGCTGCGCGCAGCGATGCTGCCGGGTCTGAATACCGGCTGTTACCGAATTATAGACCCGGCCCCCGACTGGCCCTGGAAGCCGGGTGGTACGGTTGCGCATACCACTTTGAAGCGTGCCCTCGGCGGTGATGGACTCCGTGCGGCCGAGGACGAAGGTCGTATTCGATTCGTAACCTTGCCGCCGGAGCGAAAGCACGTCGAATGGGCCCGGCTAAGACCCGGCGCGAACCCGGACCTTGGCCGGGCGCCCCGCCAACGCGCGGTCTACGAGTTTCTGTCCGAGCACGGCGAAGGTCGCCAGGTCCAGGAGACGCTCCGGGAAACCGGGGCTTCTAGAGGCATCCTGCGCTCTCTTGCGCGCCGGGGGGCTATACATCTCGAAGAGCGCCCGGCACCTTCTCCGGCGCTCCGGGCTACAGGTAGCGCGAAGGCCATTGGCCACGACAACTACCTCCGGGACGCCGGTCGGGTCGTAGACCGTGGAGGAGCCTGGTATTGGCGGATCCCCACACGGGAGTGCTCATTGGCGGTGGCCGCCTCCGCCGAAGCCGCGGTCGAAGGCGGGGAGCAGGCCCTGGTGCTCGTCCCCGAAATCGACTCTGTCGGGCGGCTGGTGGACTGCCTGGTTGCCAACCTGCCCGAGGGCTACACCGTCGCCCCCTACCATAGCGGTCTTGACGGGATGCGGGCCGTCGTCTACGAAGAGACCCGCAACGGACACGTAGACGTATTGGTTGGAACACGGACGGCGGCGCTGCTTCCCCTGGCGCGACCCGGCGTCATATGCGTCGTAGACGAACCTAACGGGTCGCATTGCGCAGCGTCGGGCTACGAAGGGCTGCAGATCCACGCCCGCGAGATAGCCCTGGCGCGTGGCAGGGCGGAAGATTGTGGCGTGTTGCTCCTGTCTCCTGTTCCGTCTTTGCGCATCTCCGCCCCGGTGTCCCGCGTAAAGGAGCTTCCGGCTCCTCCGACTCGGCACTGGCCCGCCGCCCGGATCGTGGACATGCGGGGTTCGGGCGCAGTTCTGAGTTCCGCCCTGGTGGAAGTCTGTCGCAGCGGCCTCGAACAAGGAAAACGAATAGCTCTGGTCGCCAACCGTTTGGGCTACGCCACGAGCGTCTCCTGCAGCCACTGTGGCGGCGTCCGATCTTGCCCCAACTGCGACCTGCCACTGTCATCCCGCGAGTCCTCTGAAGTCCTTACCTGCACCCGCTGTGGATACTGTGTAGAGAACTCCGACCGTTGCGAAGCGTGCGGTTCAGGCCGCGTAAGACCCGCCGGGTTCGCCATCGACCGTCTGCACGAGGAGGTCTCTCGCACCCTCGATGTCGCGGTAGGAAAGCTCACCGCCGGCGACCGGGAGAACGAAAACGCCCGGATAATCGTCGCCACTGCCAGGTTCGTGACCGGCGATGATTGGGGAATAGTAGTTGTTCCCGACGCCGACGCCTTGCTGCTGGGTAGCGGCATGGGAGCCGTCGAACGGGCTTTTCGTATCCTCTATGGGGCGTCCGAGGCGGCGAGGGATTTGATCCTCGTACAGACTCGACAACCGGAACACTATGCTCTACAAGCCGCGCTCAGGGGAGACTATCCTTCTTTCGCCGCGACGGAGCTTCCCAGGCTCCGCAACCTGGGCTACCCTCCCTACGGCCACCTGGCCGCGCTGGTCCTGGAAGGAGAAGAAGAACCCGTCCGGCGTGCGGTAGAATTAGGGCTAAGACCATCGCTGGAACCTGAAGTGAGTATGTCGGCTCCCATCCCGCTCGCGCGGCAGGGGGAGAAACCAGTATGGCGGGTATTGTTGAGGTCACCGGACCAGAAAGCGGCCGCCCGCGCCGGAGTTTTTGCCGCCCGTATCGCGGCGAAAACTCAGGGCGCGAACGGTCTTGTGGCGCGAGTCGAGATAGACCCCGAGGAGGTTTAGAGTGGCACTGGAGGTTAGAACTTTCGGAGACCCCGTTCTCAAGTCCCGCGCTACGCCCGTGGATAAGTTCGACGAGTCACTCGAACGTCTGGCGGAAGACATGCTGGAGACGATGCGGGAGCACGAGGGTGTCGGTCTCGCCGCAAACCAGGTCGGACGTCTGAAACGCATCCTCGTCGCCGCCCTCGAAGACGAAGAGTATGTCATCGTCAATCCCGAAATCAACAAAATAGGGGACGAGAACGAGAAGGATATGGAAGGATGTTTGTCTATACCTGAGATTCAGGTGGAAGTAGAACGTCCCACCCGGGTTACGGTATCGGGGCAGGACGTGTCGGGTTCTCCGGTTCGTTTAGAAGCCGGGGGGCTTCTGGCACGCGTTTTGCAGCATGAGCTGGATCACCTGAACGGTGTCCTGATTCTGGACAGGACGGATCGGGAGTCTCGTAAAGCTGCCATGCGCGAGTTGCGCGAGCGCCTCCTCGCCCGGCGATAGGTAGGTTGGCCTGAAAGTAGCTTTTGCCGGAACTCCAGGCTTCGCGGCGACGATCCTGCGCGGCTTGCTCGACTCGGACCACGAAGTCGGCTTGGTTATCTCTCAACCCGATGCCCGGCGAGGCCGGGGACGCAAGCTCTCTACCCCCCCGGTGGCCGGGCTGGCGGACTCCGCGGGCCTGGATCTGGTACAACCCGAACGTATAGGGGAGGTAGCGAACCTCATTGAAGCTCACGACGCACTCGTCGTGGCCGCTTACGGGCAGATATTGCGTCCCGACACACTCTACGCCGCCGAAAAGGGAGCATGGAACGTCCACGCTTCCTTGCTTCCCGCTTACCGGGGAGCCGCCCCCATAGAACGCGCCATAATGAACGGCGAAGAAGAGACGGGCGTCTCTATAATGCGCATGGATGAGGGGCTGGACACGGGACCGGTAGCCCTTCAGAAAAAAGTACGGATACACCCCGACGCCAACGCCGGGGAGCTTACGGAGGCTATCGCCGCTGCGGGGGCTGAAGCTATAGTAGAGACTCTGACTTTGGTAGAAAGAGACGCTGTCGCCCTGGCGGCACAGGACGAAAGTAGGGTCACCTACGCCCCCAAGCTAACAGCGGAAGATCGTGTAATACGGTGGGACGGATCGGCGAAAAAAATCCACGATCAGGTCCGCGCCCTGGCACCCAGGATAGGCGTCAGGACCTTTCACCCGGCGTATGATGGCCCGGTCAAGATATTGCGCTCCCGGGTAGTTGACGACCAGGATAAACTCGGTCATGGAGGAGCACAGGTCGGACACATTTTCTCTGCAAAGGAACGTATGCTGGTGCAGTGTGGCGAGGGGGGTCTACAGGTGGATGAGCTACAGGTGCCTGGTGGTAGACCTGTAGAGGCTAGAGAGTTCTTGCGGGGCAATAAACTCGGCGGGGCGTTCACCGATCCGTAAAAGCGAGATCGACTTCTTTAGTCAGGCGCGGTTGGGCGGCAACGGTGCTAAACTGCCGCCAGAGTAGGATGTGTAACCTTCGGGGGGATGTGAGATCAGAGAGCCCGAAACCAGCGTAAGCACACCTCAACCGGAAGTAGAGATGGAGAGGAGCGCCCTGGAAGAAGAGCCGCGGGTAGCGATAGTCGGCGCGGGCGGGTATGGCCGGACCGCGCTGGATGTGCTCATAGCTGCGGGTTTTGGGGCCTGGATCCTGGGTTTCTACGACGACGCGCATAAGGCTCTCGCAGAAAAGATCCGGGGTTTCCCCGTACTCGGGGACATAGCCATGCTCAAGAGCATGCTCTCCGTCGAGACCGTGCAGGTCATCGTGGCGATAACGGACAACAAGGACCGGCTCCGGATTGCGAACTCCTTAAGGGGGCTGGGGGGACAGTTCATGACCGCCGTACACCCGACGGCCTACGTCTCTGATGAAGCCGTCATCGGTGACGGATGCGTCCTGGCCGCCGGTGCCGTAGTGCATCCGAACTCCACGGTCGGTAGCCACTGCTACCTGGGACCGCACTCGCTCGTGGACCGCGATGCCCAAGCCGGGGCTGGAGCCTGGATCTCCGCGGGCGCGACCCTGGGTAGCGGGGGGCGTGCCGGGGCGCGGAGCATTTTGGGACAGAACTCCAGCGTCGGCCGCAAGGCGGTCGTCGGGGACGATGTGGAGGTGGGAATGCTGGAAGCCGTGCCTTCCGGGGGGGAGGTTTGATCCGTCTGGCGGCTGCCCTTTTCGGGCTCGTTATAGGTAGCTTCTCGAACGTCATTATCCACCGGGTTCCCATTAAAGAATCTATCGTCTGGCCGGCCTCACATTGTCCGACTCGCAGAGAAGAGATAAAGCCTCGCGACAACATACCTCTACTCTCTTACCTGATGCTCCGAGGCCGTTGCAGGAATTGCGGGACGCGAATACCCGTCCGCTACCCGGTAGTCGAGGCTCTGTCGGGGCTGCTCTTCGCCGCGGCAGCCTACGAGTTCGGTCTGAGCCCGGATCTGCTATCGGCCCTGATCCTGATAGTGGTCCTCATCTCGCTCGCCGGGACGGATCTGGAGCATCGGCTTTTGCCAAACGTGATAGTAGGCCCCGCTGCGGTGGCCGGATTGGCTGTCTCTATTCTTGCCAACCCGGAGCGGTGGTGGGTTTATCCGGTTTCTGCTCTTGCGGTGGCGGGTGGTCTTTTCGCGCTGGCCATCGTATATCCCGGCGGCATGGGCATGGGAGACGTGAAGATGGGCGGCATGCTCGGCGCTTTTTTGGGGCCATACGCGGCGCTCGCGGTCTTTATCGGGGCTTTCGTTGGAGCCGTGACCGGAGGGGTGCTCATGGCGGCAGGGAAAATGCAGCGTCGGAGCGCCCTGCCTTTCGGTGTGTTTCTCGCGGTTGGGGGTGTCTTTACCCTGTTCTTCGGGCCGGACCTCTGGAGGACCTATCTGGAGGCGGTCAGGGGTATCTAGGCGATGATGGGACGTTTCAGGGCGCAGGCCGTCGGGATGGATATAGACCATGGGGCGATAAAGGCCGTCCAGGTCTCCAGTAGCGGCGGCGACTACACGCTACAGCACGTCGGTTATCGTCGGTTGCCACCGGGCACGATAACCGAGGGGGAGGTGGCCGATCATGACCTGCTCGCTTCAGAGATCCAGGAGTTCTGGTCTACGCACGGGTTCAGGGGCAAGACGGTCGTTCTGGGGATCTCGAACCAGAAGCTCGTGGTAAGGCTTCTGGACTTCCCTCGCATGGACCCCGAAGACCTCAAGAGCGCCATAGGGTTCGAGGCCCAGGTTCACATCCCCATGCCCATCGACGAAGCTGTTCTCGACCACGTCGTACTGGGCCCTCAGGAAGAAGGTTCCGACCTGGATCGAATACTGATTGTGGCCGCCCAGAGAGATATGGTCTCGCGCTTTACCTCGGCGGTGCGCACCGCGGGTCTTCGGCCAATAGGGGTAGACGTGAAGGCTCTCTCCCTCCTGCGCTCGACGCTACCGGAGACGCTCTTTGACGAAGGGGCGACGCTCCTGCTGGACGTGGGCTCCGAGATCACCAACCTGATTATCTCCCAGGAAGGGAACCCTACGCTGACCCGCTTTATAATGGGCGGCTCGAATCAGTTCGTCCAGACTATAGCGGAGGTCGCGGGTATCGAGGAGGAGGATGCCGAGAGGCGCCTGATGGACCCCAAACTCCGCATCGGTGACTACCCGGAGGATGAAAGCTCCGCCGTCGACGGTGAGCCTGAAAGTGAAGAGTCTGAGGAGGACACCCTCGACCCGGCGCGGATGTTCGATATCCGGCGGGGCCTGGAAGACTCGGTACAGTTGATGGCCGAAGACGTGCAGCGCTCCGTCGAGTATCATTACTCTCAGCCAGGGGCGCAAGAGGTCTCGCAGGTCTTTGTCTCAGGGGAGGGTGCGCTGGTCTCGGGTCTTGAGAGCTACTTGGGCGAACTGCTCGGCATACCGGCCCATCGCGGCAACCCTCTGCAAAAGCTGGCCGCCAACCGCTCCAACGTACCCGACGAGCAACTGCAGGTGATGGAGCCGGTCCTAGCCATCGCGTTGGGCCTGGCTATCGAGGAAGCATGAGGCGCATAAACCTCCTGCCGCCCGAGGAGCGGCGCCGGGGGGCCGCGCTGAGCGTTCCGGGCGGAGTGCTGGGCATGCTGCTTATCGCCGGTGCAGCCGTTTTACTGGTGATGGTCGGGCTCTACGTCTTCTACTTGTTGCGCCTGAATACCGTGGAGGAGGAGATCGCCCGTCTCGACCAGCAGATCGCCGAACAGAACCAGCGAATCGCCGAGTTGAGCCCGTTTCAGGACTTACAGGCCCGGCTGGAGGCCAAGAAGCCCATCGCCGACGGTATATTCAGAACCCGCTTTCTCTGGGATGAGTTTCTCCAGGGACTGGCCTTCGTGATACCTCCCGATACCGCCCTGGATACCCTCGCCGCCCAGGCATCTCCTATAGACATCCAGGCACCGGTGGAACAAACCCTGAGCCCGCCCGGCGCGGTCACGTTTACCGGGGTAGCGCTCCCCGACTATGAGAACGTCGCCGATTTTGTAGTACGGATGAATACCCTGCGCTACCTAGCCAACTCGCAGCTAAACTCGGCGGAGCTCGATCGGGAAACCTTCGCGCAACCCGCCATTAACTTCGAGGTCGCCTCGGAACTCATAACGCAGGCGGGGGAGCAGGGCGCTGAACTTCGCATCGACGGAGCCCCCGCCGACGGCAATGCGGAACCCCCCGCCGCTGCAAGCGCCCCGCTCCCCAGTCAAAACGTTGCCAGCCGCCAACGGGCCACCGACCAGTCCAGAGCGATCCCCTGATGGAGCGCAACGACCGCAATACCCTCATCCTCGGTATACTCATAATACTATTGCTGGTCGCGGGCTATTATTTTCTGCTTTTCAGCCCTCTGAGGAGCGAGTTTGTGCAGCGTTCGGAGGAGCAGGCGTCCAAGGAGCAGCAGCTTCAACAGCTTCAGCAGCAGGTGGCAGAGTTTGAGGAGGTCGCGCGCAACGCGCCGGAGATAGAGCGCCAGCTTCTGGAACTTTCCAAGCGCATCCCGACGCAGCCGGAGATCCCGACGCTCGTCGTCCAGGTCGAGGAGATCGCCGAGGAGTCCGGCGTAACCCAGCTCTCGATCACGCCCGGAGCCCCCGAACCGCCGCCGGAGGGGGGAGACTTCTCCAGCATACCGATTACAATGTCATTTGAAGGAACCTACGAGCAGCTACAAGACTTTGTGGGGCGGCTTCTGAATTTGGTACGACTGGTGACCATAAACGAGATCAATTACGAAGCCGCGGCCGAAGAGGGAGAGACGACGCCCGAGCCGGGAGTGGAGCGTCTGTTGCAGGTGGAGATCGTAGCCGAGGTCTATTTCCAACCCGGCGAGGTGCCTTCGGGACAGGCGCCGGCGGCTCCCGCCCCCGAGCCCGTAGCCCCGGGAGGTACGACCGCTGTTCAATAGGCTTAGACAAATGGCTATCTGTCAACGGCTTTCGGCTGCCGGTCCCGGGTTGAGACAATCCCTCTCACGAAACAACCGGTTAGTGCTGGTCGTTCTGGCGGTGCTAGCGCTTCTGGTAGCGGCTTACGTGCTGTTTGGCGCGGTGCTGCGGGGCACGGAAGACGAGACGACGACGGTCCTCCAGACCACCGTGGCCGAGGCGCCGGTAGCCACGTCTCAAGAGAGTACGGCTCCGGAGACCCCGGAGGACGAAGATCCCCTAGCTCCCGAATCTGAGAATCGGAACGTGGACGCGTACGCGGCCTACGAGCCAAAAGACCCCTTTCGCCAGCTACTGGAGTCTGCTGAGGCAGATACCGGGGGCGACACTACGGGCACTACTAATGGCGCCACCACCGGCGACGCCCCCGAGGGCGGAGATGGAGGGGGCACGACCGGAGATGAGGAGACTCAACCCCCCGGCGGGAGTACAAACGGCGGCGGCAATGGCGGAGATGGTGGAAACGGCGGAGGTGGTGGAAACGGCGGTAACGGTGGGGGCGGCGCGGCTGCGAGGGACAGCGACAACGACGGCCTGAGCGACCGTAGAGAGCGAGCCCTCGGTACGGACCCCAATAACCCGGACACCGACGGCGATGGTATACCTGACGGCCAGGACGACGCAAACGGCGTCGGGCTGCCGGACAGCGGCGGGGTAAGACCCGGTGGTGGAGGTCCGAACAGCAACGCTTTCCGGAACGACGGCTCCCTGCGCTTCGGGGGTAAATAGCTTTCGGGGTCTTCTCGCGGTGAGGCCGCTGGGATTTGCGCTATATTAGCGGTCATGAATCTTACGACATTCGAGAGAGGATAGCGTTGAAGTTTAGCTTCTCGACGGCGGGCGAGTCACACGGGCCGGCGGAGGTGGCCCTGGTCCACGGGGTTCCGGCGGGCCTGGGTCTGCGCGCCGAAGACATAAATCAGGATCTGGCCCGGCGGCAGCAGGGTTACGGCCGGGGTGGACGGCAGAAGATCGAGAAAGACGCGGTGGAGTTCCTCGGCGGCGTGCGGCACGGTTACACGTTGGGCTCTCCCATCGCTATGCTCATGCCCAATCGGGATTACGCCAACTGGGAGAGCCGTATGACCCCACACCCGGTCGAAAAAGCGCCGGACCAGATCACACTTCCCCGACCGGGGCACGCCGACCTCGCCGGGATGCAGAAGTACGCCACAAACGACCTTCGCAACGTCCTCGAACGCTCCAGCGCCCGCGAGACGACGGCGCGGGTCGCCGCCGGAGGCGTCGCCCGGAAACTGCTCGCCGGCTTCGGTGTGGAGATCCACAGCGCCGTGTACCGTATCGGCGCTGCTGCCTACAGCAAGGAGCAGGCCGCGTTGGATGCCCACAAATCCGACGCCTCCGAGGTGCGCTGTCCCGACCCCGAGGTATCCGAGAAGATGAAGGCGGAGATCGACGCCGCCCGCTACGCAAGAGACGCTTTAGGCGGGGAGTTCGTGGTCGTCGCGGAGGGATGCCCACCTGGGCTCGGGTCTTACGTGGACTGGCGCGACAAGCTCGACGCGAAGCTCGCGCACGCGATCATGTCTATCAACGCCATAAAAGGCGTCGAGGTGGGTATGGGCTTCGAGGTTGCCCGGCACAGGTCCAGCGAGGTGCAGGATGAGATCCTGGTCGAAGATGGCCGAATCTCCCGGGCCAGCAATCGGCTCGGCGGCCTCGAAGGCGGCATGACGAACGGCGAGCCGGTCGTGGTATCTGCGGCGATGAAGCCGATCTCCACCATAGCCAAGGCGCTTCGCACGGTGGACATCTCGACGGGAGAGCCGTCGCGGGCGTTTAAGGAGCGGGCCGACTCCTGCGCCGTGCCGGCGGCGGCGGTGATCGGGGAGTCCATGGTCGCCGTCGTGCTCGCCGAGGCTTTCCTGGAGAAGTTCGGCGCGGACAACATGAGCGATATCCGCGCTGCGTATGACGCTTACATGGACCGTATCGGAACCCTGGGCCGTGAGGAACGTTCTTAGAAGTTGCGTGGACCAGTGGCCCTCATCGGGTACATGGGGAGCGGCAAGAGCAGCGTGGGACGCCTCCTGTCCCGCAGGCTCGGATGGGAGTTCGTGGACCTCGACCGCGCCATAGAGAAGGAAGCGGAGCGCAGGATACCCGAGATCTTCTCGGAGTCCGGCGAGGAGCGCTTTCGTGAGTTGGAGCATCGTCTGCTGTCGGGCGCCCTCGACGGTCCCCCTGAAAGAGTGGTCGCCTGCGGCGGCGGAGTAGTAGTCCGTCGAGACAATCGGGAGCGCCTCAAAGAGGTCACGACGGTTTTTTTGCAGGAAGACCTGGAGGTCCTGTACGAGAGAACCCGTAACCCCGGCCGTCCTCTGCGCGGTGGGGAGTACGAAGAGTTCGAGAAACGCTACAGGGAGCGGCTGCCGCATTATCGGGAGGTAGCAGATATAGAGATCGAGGTGCGCAACCGTCCCCGGTGGCAGGTTGCAGAGGAGATCTCACAGTGGTTGAGAGGCTAGAAGTGCAGGTTTCGACCCCGTACCCCATCGTGGTCGGCAGCGGCTTGCCCCTGGCGGAGACGGTCGCCGAGACCCTGCTCCCGGGTGTCGCCGCAGTCCTAACCGATTCCAACGTCGGGCCGTTGCACGCCCGTGGGGTAGTCCGGGAACTTGAAGCCGGCGGCTGGCGCGTGACGGGCGTGATCGAGGTTCCAGCCGGCGAAGGTTCCAAGAGCCTGGAGGTCTACGGTGAGACCGTGCGCCGGCTGGCGCGGTCCGGGATGTCGCGCGACGGAACGCTCTTCGCGCTCGGCGGCGGGGTAGTTGGGGACCTCGGCGGCTTCGTGGCAGGGACCTACATGCGCGGCATAAACTTCGTTGCGCTGCCGACATCCCTGCTCGCTATGGTGGATAGCTCCGTGGGCGGCAAAGTCGGGGTGGACCTTCCGGAAGGCAAAAACCTCGTCGGCGGCTTTGTGAGGCCCCGGCTCGTACTCGCCGAGTCGGACCGGCTCGCCACCTTGCCGGACCGGGAGCTCTCTTGCGGGCTGGCGGAGGTCGTGAAGATGGGTTTGCTCTCCGGCGGGGACTTCTACGAGGACCTCGCCCTGATCGGGGAGGCCAGGAATCGCGACCAGGGGGCACTGAAGACCCTCGTGATGCACTCTATCCGCTTCAAGGCCGAAGTGGTGGCGGAAGACGAGCTCGAAGCCGGAAGACGGGCAATTCTCAACTACGGGCACACCATAGGACACGGTCTGGAGACCGCCGCCGGCTACGACCTGGCCCACGGCGAGGCGATCTCCTGCGGCATGGTCGCCGCCGCCCGGCTCTCTGCCGATGAGTTCGGCGAAGACCACGTTGAACTGCACAAGGAGCTTTTGCACTTGGCGGGGCTGCCTACCCGATTCTCCGGAATCAACGTTGAGAAGGTTCTCGCGGCGATGGGCCGGGACAAGAAACGCCGGGGGGGCGAGCACCGTTTCGTGCTACTCGAAGAGATAGGACGTCCTGCGTGGGACGTACCCGTGGGTGAAGACAAAGTCCGCGAGGCTATAGAGAGCGTCTTTGAGTAGGATCTTTGTTCTCAACGGCGTGAACCTGGGAGCCCTGGGTACCCGACGGCCCGAAGTCTACGGGACGCATACTCTCCAGGACATCGAGGAGGATCTCAGGAACCACTTCCCGGAGGTCGCGTTCGAGTTCCGTCAGACGGACTACGAGGGCGAGTTCGTCGGGTGGGTCCGGGAGGCCGCTTCGTCGGACGGATTGGTGCTGAACCCTGGCGCCTGGACCCACTATTCCTACGCCCTGCACGACGCCCTCGAAACCCTGGAGGTGCTGAAAGTCGAGGTGCATCTCTCAAACATCTACACCAGGGAGGACTGGCGCCGCAACTCAGTGATCTCTCCGGCGGTAGATGCTACCGTCGCGGGGATGGGAACCTACGGCTACCGGGCTGCGGTAGCATATGCGCTTTCAAAAAGAGATGGCGGATGAGCCGGGAAGAGTTTGAGGGGGGATGTTTCTGTGGGTCTATGAGGGTTCGGGTCTCCGGTCTTCCTCAGGCCGTCTTGTACTGCCACTGCGCTGACTGCCGCAAGTGGAGTGGCGCGCCGGTCACCGCGTTTGTGGGATATTCTACTCAGCAAGTGCGGATGTTGGGAGAAGAGCCGGAGGTTTACGCCTCATCACCGGGAGTCGAGCGTTCTTTCTGTGGACGCTGCGGGACTTCTTTCTCTTACGAAGACGAGCGGCTGCCCGGTGAGATCTTTCTGTCCGTAGGGATCTTCGACGAGCCGGAGAAGTTCGAGCCTCAGAGCCACAGTTGGTTCTCCAGCAGGTTGAGCTGGCTCCACATCGAGGACGACGCGCCACGCCACGAGAAGAGTAGCCGACCGAGATAAAACGCGTGCGGTGTCATCGTCCGGCCAGGCCTGAACGCGGGTAGCGTGGACTAGAAGCCGGTCGGCATGTGCGATAATATCGCGGCGTCCGGGGCGGGCGGTACGCCGGTCGCGGGCCGCGCCGAAGAAGTTTGCCAGGGGAGTTTTATGATATCCACGAATCAGTTCAAGAACGGTACTGCCATAAAGGTGGCCGGTAAGCGGTTTACCATTCTGTCCTTTCAGCACGTCAAGCCCGGCAAGGGCGGGGCATTCGTGAGGACGAAGCTCAGAAACCTCGACACCGGGGCCGTCGTGGAGAAGACGTTCCGGGCCGGGGAGAAGGTCGAGAACGTGAGGACGGAGTCACGGCCGATGACTTATCTCTACGGGGATGGAGATCTTCTATACTTCATGGACGCGGAGACGTACGACCAGCTCCCGATTCCCACGGAAGTCGTCGGCGAGTCGGCGGGCTACATAGTTCCGAACGGAACGGTCAGCGTGCTATCGGCGGATGGTGAGGTTATCAGCGTCGAGCCTCCCGCGCACGTGGACCTGGAGGTGGCCCAGACGGACCCGGGGCTCAAAGGGGATACGGCCACCGGCGGCAGCAAGCCCGCCACCCTGGAGACGGGAGTGGTGGTGCAGGTCCCGTTGTTCGTGAACGTCGGAGACCGGGTCCGGGTGGATACGCGGTCCAACGAGTACCTGACGCGGGTTTGAACCTTTCTTTGAGAGTTTTAGCAGACGAGGAGCGCGTGTGAGCCGTCGCAGGGGACGAAAGCAGGCGTTCCTGGCGCTGTTTCAGAGCGACGTCAACGAGGTTCCCGTTAGCGGGGTCATCGAGCGGTGGCTATCGTACCGGGGCGAGTTCGTGGATTACGCGCGGCGGTTGGTACGCGGCGTCGAAGAGGAATGCGACGACCTGGACGTGCGGCTCACGGAAGTCTCGGTAGGGTGGCCGGTACACCGGATGAGCGCGGTGGATCGCACGATCCTGCGCCTGGCGCTCTACGAGATGCTCCACGTCGAGGACGTTCCGCCGGAGGTCGCCATAAGCGAGGCCGTGGAGCTGGCCCGGGGTTTCTCCGGTGAAGAGTCGCCCACCTTTGTAAGCGGCGTATTGCGGGGCGCGGAGGGCCGCATCGCCGGCAAGGTTGAGCATGGATAGCGGCCTGCGAACGGCGGCCCGGTTCGAGGAACATCGGGAGTGCTTCGAGGAGTACCTGGAGGGTCTCTCCTTCTCCGACGAGCCGCGGTTGCGGGGTCTGGTGGAGGCGATGCGCTACGCGATGCTCGGGGGCGGCAAGCGGGTCCGGCCGACGCTGTGCATGGAGTCCGCGTGGGTCTTCGGGGTGGACCCGGCGCACACCTTGCCTTCGGCGGCGGCGATAGAGCTCATCCACACGTACTCCCTGATCCACGACGACCTGCCGGCGATGGACGACGACGATTTCCGCCGGGGACGGCCGACGACCCACAAGAAATACGGCGAGGCGATGGGGATACTGGCCGGGGACGCCTTTTTCGGAGAGGCGCTGACCCTGATCACGGTCCACCAGGAGGGGACGTGCGAGCAGGTGCTGGAGGTGGTTCGCGAGCTGGCCGGCTCTACCGGGGTCAACGGCATGGTCGGCGGACAGGTGATCGACATGGACCAGACCGGCCTGGGCTCCGGAACAGACCCGGAGACCCTGCACATGATCCACAAGTACAAGACCGGCGCCCTTATAAAGTCCTCCGCCCGCATAGGGGCACTGCTCGCCGGGGCGAGCAGTGAAGAGCAGGCGGCCATCTCGGAGTACGCGGACGAACTCGGCCTGTGCTTCCAGATCGTGGACGACCTACTAAACGCCACCTCCACCACCGAAGAGCTGGGTAAGAGCGCCGGCAGCGACGCGGAGCAGGGCAAAGCTACTTTCGTCGGCGTCTATGGCTTGGATGGGGCTCGTCGCGAGGCCGACGAGTCCGCTGACCGGGCGGTCGCCGCGCTCTCACGAGTGAACGGGGACACCAGCGGGCTCCGGGATATGGCGCTCTTTGTTCGGCACCGGGAGAGTTAGCCGCTGTGATGAAAAACGCCTGGCAAAGACTGGACTCCTTGCTCGTCGAACGAGGTCTCGCGGAGAACCGGAGCCGGGCGCAGGCCTTGATCCTCGCGGGCCTCGTCCGGGTTGGCGGAGAGGTCGTGACCAAGGCCGGTTCTCGCGTCGGGGCTGACGAAGAGCTTGCGCTACGGAAAACAGCCGCATACGTCTCCCGCGCCGGAGAGAAGCTCGCCGCGGCCCTGGACACGTTCCGCATAGAAGTGACCGGGCGCGATTGCCTGGACGCCGGAGCATCGACCGGAGGGTTTACGGACGTACTACTAAAGCGCGGTGCGGAGCGCGTTATTTCGGTTGATGTCGGTTACGGGCAACTCGATTGGTCGCTACGCACGGATCCGCGGGTGACCGTGTTGGAGCGGACGAACGTCCGGCACCTGTCGGGGGAGGACCTCGTCTTTGCGCCAGATCTTCTGGTAGGCGATCTCTCTTTTATCTCGCTTACGGTGGCATTGGAACGTTTGATCTCCACGACGTCCACACTCCGGGAGCTCGTGCTGCTGGTCAAGCCGCAGTTCGAGGCGGGCCCGGAGCAGGTGGGCCGCGGCGGTCTTGTGCGTGATCCGGAAGTCCACGTGGAGGTGATCCGGCGCGTAGCGGATCACTTCGGCTCCAGAGGTTTCGGGGCTATTGACGTCGTGCGGGCTCGGGTGGCCGGCCGGCGGGCCGGAAATCGCGAGTATCCGCTGCACCTCGCCCGTGAAGAACGCGGCCTGTTGGGCATCGAACGTATCCGGGAGGTCGTAGCCGGTGGGTGAGATCGGTAAAATAAAGCGCGTCGGGATCGTCGCCAACCCGAAGGTCAGCGAGGGATACTTCGAGCAGCTCGTTTCGGCGCTTGAGAAACGGGGGGTAGAGATCTCGGAGGTAAGGCCGGAGGACGAGCCCGACGGGGCGGCGGATCTCGACCTGATCTTCGTTCTCGGTGGCGACGGGACCATGCTCCGGGCGTCCAGGATCTACCCGGACCGCGTGCTGTTGGGGGTGAACCTGGGCAAGGTGGGGTTTATGTCCGGGATGCTGCCGGACGAGATCGAGGCCGGGGTCGAGAAGATCTGCGCCGGCGGGCTCCACGTTCAGGAGTACCGGATGCTGGAGGTGAAGGTCTACGGGGAGGAGAAATCACGCCTCGCTGCCAACGACGCCGTGCTCTTGAAGCGGCAGCCGCACCAGATCGCCTCGATAGACGTGTCTATCGGCGGGGAAGAGCTGTTCGCGTTTCGCTGCGACGGGTTTATCGCGGCGACGCCGCTCGGTTCCACGGCTTACGCGCTCTCGGCTGGCGGTCCGATAATCTCGGGAGACGCCAGGTGCTACGTGCTGGTCCCGATAGCGCCTCATGCGCTGGTGAGCCGGCCGCTGGTGCTGGGAGAAGAGCAGGTCACGGAGCTGAAGCTGGTGGAGCGGGACGCGTTGCTCTCCGTGGACGGACACGAGCCGCGCGAGATCCACGAAGGCGAACGCATAAATATCAGGCTCTCCAAAGAAAGCGTTAGAATAGGCCGAACCGACGAATGGACGTGGTGGCGAGCGGTGCGGAGGACTTTCCTGTAGTGCTCACGGAGATCTCCGTCGAAAACATAGCCCTTATAGAGGAGGCTACCCTGGAACTTAAGCCCGGCTTGAACGCGATCACGGGCGAGACCGGGGCGGGCAAGACCCTGCTCGCAACGGCCCTCCAGATGCTCCTGGGCAGCCGAGCCCGCTCCGAGGCGGTCCGCTCCGGCGCGAGCAAGGCCACCATAGAAGGAACTTTCGTTTTGCCGCCGGCTGTCAGGGACAAGATCCTCGATGAAACGCTCGGGGACCTTGCGGAGGAACTGGGCGACGAAGACGAACTTACGCTCCGAAGAACTCTGACCGCGGATGGTCGCTCGCGGTGTTACGTGGGCGGCGTTACCGTCCCCGTGCGGTCTCTGGCCGCCCTGGGCGAACGGCTCGTCTCCTATCACGGTCAGCGGGAGCAGGCCCGTCTGACGGAGCCCGCCGAGCAACTCGCCATCCTGGACGATTTTTTGGATGAGGCCACCGAATGCGCAAAGGACGAACGCGCCGCCTTGTGGCACGCCGTGGAGAAGGACCGCCGGGAGTTGGAAGAGCTGAGGTCTTCTGAAGAGGCCCGGCTGCGCGAGGTGGATTTCCTCCGGTTTCAGGTCTCTGAGCTGGAGGAGGCGGGGTACAGCTCCGAGGAGGTCGCCCACCTGTCGCGCGAGCGAGACCGGCTCCGCAACATTACCGACCTTCTGCGGTCGGCCTCCGCCGCGACGACCGCCCTGTCTTCCGAAGACGGTGGCGCCATCGAGGCCTCCGGCCGCGCGGTTTCAGAGCTGGAGCACGCCTCGCGTTACGACGACAGCCTCTCCGGTCTGCTCCAACGACTCTCCGGGCTCTCGGCCGAGCTGCAAGATGTGCTCTATGAGTTACGGGCTTACGTGGACGGCCTGGAGGCCGACCCCGGTCGCCTGGAGGTCGTGGAAGACCGGCTCGCGGCCCTGCGGGCGTTGGAGCGCAAGTACGGGGAGGACGTAGAGGGGTATCTGGAGCGTTCCCGTACCCGTCTCGGGCGGCTCGAGAACTTTGCCGGAGAGACTGCGGACCTGGAAGCGCGGATAGAAGCCGGCGAGAAGCGTTTGGAGGAGCTTGCTGGGGAGATCACGGCCGGCCGGGAGCGGGCGGCGAACGTACTGGCCGCCAGGGTGCAGGAGAACCTGGCGGGCCTCAACCTGGACAAGACGACTTTTCGCGCGGAGCTGATACCCGCCTCTCCGGGACCTACGGGTGTGGAGCGGGTGGAGTTCGTCATCCAGCCGAACCCTGGTGAGCCGGAGTTGCCCGTGCGCCGTTACGCCTCTGGCGGGGAGCTCAGCAGAATCATGCTCGCCATCCGGCTTGCCCAGGAGCGGGTGGAGCCGGGCGCTACCTACGTCTTCGACGAGGTAGATGCGGGTATCGGGGGAGAGACGGCCACCGCGGTCGGCGCCAAGCTGCGAGAGCTCGGCGAGCGCAACCAGGTTCTGACCATCACGCACCTGCCCCAGATCGCCTCCGAGGCCGGCTCGCACATGATCGTGGCGAAGCAGGAATCGGGGGGGCGCACGATCACCCGCATAGAACAGGTCGAGGGCGATGACCGCCAGCGCGAGCTGGCCCGGATGCTCTCCGGCAGGGTGGACGAGGCCTCGCTGGCCCACGCCTCGGAGCTTCTGGTAGGCAAGCATTGAGGAACCTGCGCTACAGAAGGGGCCGGAGACCGGGCAGCACCCTGCCAATTACCGGCCGGGCGGTGCTTGGGATGAGAACCAAAGACCTGGTGCCGCGATTAGACGAGACCACCATCCCGATCATAAACCACGAGAATATAGACCGCGTCGCGGCCGAGGCTCTGGTAGAAGCCGGTGTCCGGGCGGTCGTCAACGCGGCGGGTTGCTCGACCGGCCACTATCCCAACCTCGGTCCCCTGATAATGGCCCGTTCCGGGATATACATTCTGGATCGGGTGGGACTCAAGGTATTCGACCGCTTGAAGGACGGGCAGGAGATCGAACTGCGCGGCGACGGTATTTACCGGGCTGGAGAGCTTGTCGCCGCGGGTGAGCATCTGGACCTCGAAGCCACCGAGAAACGCCTCCAGGAGAGCCAGGACGGAGTGGGGGCGGCGCTGGAGAGCTTCGCCCACAACACGGTGGAGTTCATGCGGCTGGAGCGCGACATACTCTTCTCCACGCTGGACGTGCCGAAGGAGATAGTGCGGGAGATACAGGGCCGGCAGGTGCTCGTGGTGGTGCGGGGCTACGATTACCGGCAGGATCTCGCCGCCCTCAGTCCGTACCTGCGGGGTGAGCGACCGTTCGTGGTCGGGGTCGACGGCGGGGCCGACGCCGTGCTGGAGGCCGGGTGGCGGCCGGACCTGATCTTCGGGGACATGGACTCCGTCTCTGACGAGGCTCTGCAGACCGTGGACCACGTACTGGTACACGGCTACGAGACCGGCTACGCTCCCGGCCTGGACCGGGTGAGGAAAGTGGGCGTCAAAGGGGCGCAGGTGCTCTCCGCTCCGGGGCTCTCGGAGGACATCGCCATACTGCTGGCCGAGCAGTCCGGCGCGGAGCTGATTGTGGCCGTCGGCACCCACGTCGGCCTGGTAGAGTTCCTGGACAAGGGGCGTAAGGGGGCCTCATCTACCTTCCTGACGCGCTTGAAAGTCGGGACGCGGCTGGTGGACGCGAAAGGGGTGAGCAAGCTCTATCCCTCCCGGGCCTCGGCGGGACAACTCCTGGCGCTGGTGATCGCCGGCCTCGTGGCGGTCTCGGTGGTTATCTACTCCTCGGACTCTCTTTACGAGATCTTCAAGATCCTGGCTATAAAACTGCGGCTGCTACTCGGTATCTGAACCATGCCCGATCTGCGTTACCACGTAATCTCCCTTATCTCCGTTTTTCTCGCTCTGGCTATCGGCGTTCTGCTCGGCATCGCGATGTCCGACCGCGAGATCATCACGGACCGACTCCGGTCCGAGGTGAGCGGTATTCAGGAGCAACTCGACGAACAGCAGCAGCTCCTCGGAGAGCGCAACGAAGAGCTTTCGGAGCAGCAGCGGTATCTGGAGGAGATGTCCGAGGTCCTGATCTCCGACAGCTTGCAAGGCGTTGACGTAGCCCTGATACGGGGCCCGTGGGCCAGCGAAGACGCCGCCCAAGATCTCCAGAATGCCCTCACCACCGAAGCCGGCGCCAACCTGACCTCCTTCGTGAGGTTGCCCGTGCCGGAGTCGGTTGACGGCGTACCGGAGGACGGTCTCGACCCCGAAACCCAGTACGCCGACGAGGCCCGTGACGTGCTGGGGTTTTTGGGGGACGCCGAAACCCCCCAGGTAATCGTCTTTGTCGGGGGTGGGGAGCTGCCGCCAGAGGTTCCCGAAGGCTCAGAAGAAGCCCTGGAGAGCGCACAACGGGCGATGTTCAACGTCCTTCTCGAAGCCGGCGTTCGGGTTATCGCCACCGAACCGACCTCTACGCCGCGGAGCGAGATCCCGCTGTTCCAGGACCTGGGGGTCACCTCCGTAGATAACGTGGATGCAGAGGTTGGCCAGGCCGCCGTAGTTCAACTTGCCAACAGCTTCGAGGATGGTTCCTACGGCACGAAGCCGACGGCCTCGGCCTTGTTCCCGCCCGCTTCCAGTTGAAATACGGCTCCTCGTGCCATTGAACGTCATAGCGGTCATACCGGCCCACAACGAAGCTGACCGTATCGCGGAGACCCTGGATGCGTTGCAAAAGGTTGAGGGGCTAGGGCGTCTTATAGTGGTGAACGACGGTAGCCGGGACCCCACAGCCGAAATTTCACGGTCCGTAGGCGCCGAGGTACTGGAATGCGCCGTCCCCGGGAAACCTTGCGGCAAAGGTCAAGCCCTGGTGGCAGGGATCTCTCACGCCCGACGTTACGGGCCGGACGTCGTCCTTTTTCTCGACGCGGACCTCGGCTCGTCGGCGGGCCGGCTCGCACGGTTGACCGAAGCATTGAGCAACGACCACCCAGTTTCCATCGCGGCCTTCCCGCCTTCGACCGGTGGAGGATTCGGTCTCGTAAAGCGCTACGCCCGGTGGGAGATCTTGCGCCGCGCCGGCTACTCTCCCGAAGAACCGCTCTCCGGTCAGCGCGCCCTGCGATCCGGCGCCCTCGATGCTCTCCCCGGCATCGCCCCCGGCTTCGGCGCGGAGGTCGGTATGACCCTTGACCTGCTCGCCGTGGAAATAACCCCTCTCGAAGTGCCGCTCTCCCTCGAACACCGACCAACCGGCCGTAACCTAGCCGGGTTTAGCCACCGCGCTCGCCAGGGCTTCGACATCCTCCGCGCCCTGCAGGGAGCCCGCATCCCGTGGTAGCGGCATCACTCCTTCTCGCCGCGGGAGCCACCATGACCCTCCTGTGCTTCCCGATATTCACACCCCAGCTCCCCAAGCGCCGCAACTTTACCGGCCGCAACGTCCCCACCTCCGCCGGCCTGCTGTTTATACCCATAATACTTGTTACGTTGGTGCTCGCTATGGCAGGTGTTCTGGGGGTGGGGGGAGGAAAGGTGGCTTATCTTGTTTACGCGTTTGTGGCGGCGGTGGTTGGGTTTGTAGATGACATCGGGGGTGGCTCGGTGGCGCGGGGGTTCCGGGGGCATATAGGGGCGTTAAAGCATGGCAGGGTTACGACCGGGTTTATCAAAGTGTTGGTACTCGGCGGAGGGGCGGTCGTATTTGGGATGGCGGTGTACGGGTTCACGATAGAGGCTCTGGTAGCGGGGTTTCTACTGGCGGGCAGCGTGAACCTGGCCAACCTCCTGGATCTTCGTCCGGGACGGGCGCTAAAATTTTTGGGGGTTCCGACGCTGTTTATGTTGCTTGTGGCACCTTATGTGGCGGTGCTGGCGGTGATCGGGATAGTGGGAGGAGCGCTCGGGCTATTTTATTTTGATCTCAAAGGGCGTATCATGCTCGGTGATGCGGGAGCGGCGGTTTACGGTTCTATCGTTGGGTATCTGGTCGTGATAGACGGACCCGGACCGATTTGGTGGGTGGCCGGGGCGGTAATATTAGGGCTAACCCTTTTGGCGGAGGTTTCGAGCATATCCAGGATAATTCAGGAGGTAGGCGTATTAAGACGATTCGACGAGTGGGGGCGGGGTGGCGATGAGTGAGACCAAATACATCTTTGTTACGGGTGGCGTAGTCTCTTCCATCGGCAAGGGGACCAGCGCGGCGGCCCTGGGGATGCTCTTGAAGAGCCGGGGCTACCGGGTGGTGCTGCAGAAGTTCGACCCCTACATAAACGTGGATCCCGGAACCATGAACCCCTATCAGCACGGGGAAGTCTTCGTTACGGAAGATGGGGCGGAGACGGACCTGGACCTCGGTCACTACGAGCGCTTTCTCGACGAAAACCTGGGCAAACTCTCCAACGTTACGACCGGCAGCGTGTACTGGGAAGTCATAAGCCGCGAGCGTCGGGGTGACTATCTGGGCGCGACCGTGCAGGTGATCCCGCACATAACCAACGAGATCAAGGGCCGTATCGGACGGCTGGGCGAAGACAAGGACATAGTCATTACGGAGATCGGGGGCACGGTCGGCGACATAGAGAGCCTGCCGTTCCTGGAGGCGATCCGGCAGTTCCGCAACGACGTGGGGCGGAAGAACGTCATGTACATTCACGTCTCCTACGTGCCGTACATAGACGCGGCCGGAGAGCTTAAGACCAAGCCCACCCAACATTCCACGCAGCGGCTGCGCGAGATCGGCATCTCGCCGGACGTGCTCATCTGTCGGGCAGATCGGCCCATCGGGGAGGATATCCGGCGTAAGATCGCACTCTTCGGCGATACGGAGTTCGACTCGGTGATCCCTGCCGAAACTTCTCCGACCCTGTACGACATACCCTTGAGGCTGCACGAGGCAGGTCTGGACGAACTCGTCCTGGAGAAGCTGGGCTTTCCGGCGTCGCCGGTCGACCTCGACGACTGGAAGAAGATGGTAGGCCGCATGCACGACGCCAAAGATTCCGTCCGGGTGGCCATAATCGGCAAGTACATCAAGCTGCAGGACGCTTACCTTTCAGTGGTCGAGGCTCTCGGTCATGCCGGAGGGGCGCACGACGTCAAGGTCGAGCTGGACTGGGTTGACTCCGAGCAGCTTACCGACCAGGAGACGGTCCGCCGGCGACTCGAAGAGGCCGATGGTGTCCTGGTGTTGCCCGGTTTCGGCCACCGGGGCACGGAGGGCAAGATCGAGGCTGCGCGCTACGCCCGCGAGAGCGGCACGCCGTATTTGGGCCTGTGCTTGGGGCTCCAGATAGGGGTGATCGAGTTCGCCCGGAACGTGGCGGGCCTTGAGATGGCGAACTCCACGGAGTTCGAGGCGGAGACGCCCCATCCGGTGATAGACATCATGGCGGATCAGGTCGGGGTCGAGATGGGCGGCACGATGCGCCTGGGGCGCTATCCGTGCCAGATCTCTCCGGGAACCCTGGCCGCCGGGGTCTACAAGACAGATTTCGTCAACGAGCGCCACCGCCACCGCTACGAGGTCAACAATAATTACCGGGCTTCGCTCTCGGAGGCCGGCATGGTCTTCTCGGGAACTTCGCCGGACGGTCGGCTGGTGGAGATTGCTGAGCTGGAGGATCACCCGTTCTTTATCGGGAGCCAGTTCCACCCCGAGTTCAAGAGTCGGCCCCTGCGTCCGGCGCCACTGTTCGACGGCTTTGTAGCGGCCTGCGACGAGCTCAAAAAAACCCGTGAAGACGCCCCGCTAGAGAAAGTGACGCCCGCCGAGGAGCAGGCCGCCCGCTGAGAGGGGCCGCGAAAGCTGAACTTGTCGTCTCGGGCAACGGGAGCCGCGATCGGCCCCGGGTCGTCCTCGTACCCGAAGAACCGGCTGGTAAGGTGATCACCTACGCCGCGGGAGCAATAGAGCTTTGGGCGTCGTTGGCCTGGGAGAGTCCCGCCGAGGTTCCATCAAAAAACCTGCTGCCGATGGTCTCCGGCGCTGTGAAACCTCTGCTAGCCGAATCCCCCGGAACCGATGAAGCCATGCGCTTTGTAGCGGGGGAGATACGAGGTTTCGACCCCCGGAGCACGGCCCAGGCTCTGGATGACGTTCTCAGGACGCTCACCTCTAAGGCGGCCCTCTCCGAGGCGGTGCTCGAAACGCGCGTGCTCCGGCAGGCTCCTCCGTGGGTGGCGCGGGGTACTCTGGTCGGCGAGGTCAGTTGCCGGTTATGGGACGCCGGTTTTAGCGTGACGTTCGGGCGTTCCTGGGAACCTGTCGCTGGCGCTGACCTCGCCATCGGGGTGGGTGGCTCCGCCGAGCTCGAGGAACTTTTCAAGGAGAGGTTTTCGTGGGAGACCACACCTCGCCACCGCTAGGCGAAACCCACCCTCTCGTTCTTCGCGCTGCCCGGGTTGTTTCCGTTCCCCGGAGGGATGGAAACCCGCAACAGCTTGAGCTGGAGATGCTCGACGGGCCTCTTCGGGGTGAACGCGTTGCGGGCCTCTCTTACCGGGAGTTGGGTCCAACACCCGGGGTGGACGAGGAAGTGCTGGCAAACACCGTCGGACTGGAGATGGGGCTCGGAACCGGAGGGATGGCGTTCGTCCTCCCAGGCCGGGGTGGAGAGGCCCCCGTAAACAAAGACCACTCTATAAAGCTGCCCTACACCCCGCTGCAGTTCCCGGCGGAACCTCCGATGCAGGCCGAGAACCTGAACGGGCTGCCGGTAGTGGTGCTGCCGCTGCACTCTCACCTGGCGCCTGCCTGCTGCGCGGCCGCCGTCCTGCGTCCCGGTTGCCGGGTCTCTTTCATCTGGCAGGAGGGAGGCGCGCTGCCGGTGGCCTTTTCCGAGTCCGTCCGGGCGCTCCGGGAACGAGGCTTGCTGAGCTTGGTCGTTTCTACGGGCAACTGCTTCGGGGGGGACATAGAAGCGCCGAATATCTATGCGGGCCTACTCTCCGCTGCCGCGGTATCCGAGGTGATACTGGTCGGCATCGGACCGGGGGTGCTGGGAACCGGGACGGCTTACGGGCACGGTGGGATGTCGGCGGCGATTGCTTTGAACGCGGCCTGCTCCCTGGGGGCTCAGCCGGTGCTGGCGCCCCGCGTCTCTGGCTCCGACGCCAGGAGCCGGCATCGTGGGATCTCTCACCATACCCGTTCGGTTCTGCAGGCGGCAGTCGGCTCCGTCCGCGTCGCGTTGCCGGCGTCGGCGAACGGCGTATCCTTCAAAGGGCTTCCGGACCGTCACAATTACCTGCCGGTAGCTTACGGCGCCGCTGGATTAGAGGAACGGTTCGGGTTAACCTTCGAGAGCATGGGAAGATCTTACTCAGAGGACGAAGTTTTCTTCGACGCTCCGGCCGCCGCGGTCGCGTTGTCCTTCGGAGGCGTAACGTGAGGGTTGGTGTCCTCCGGGAGCGGGCGCCGGGGGAGAGCCGGGTCGCGCTAACGCCCCACGCCGTAAGCGAGCTGACGCGGGTTGGGCACCGGGTCCTCGTAGAGCAGGACGCCGGTGAAGCCTCCAGCCTCTCGGACGAAGAGTACGCGCGGGCCGGGGCGCGGGTGGTGCCGGATGCGTCTACCGTCTACGGCGACTCCGAGCTGGTAGTCAAGGTCCAGGGACCAACACAAGAGGAGTACGGCTATCTCCGGGAGGACCTGATCTTGATGGCCTTTCTCTCCCTTCCGGTGAACCGGGATCTGATGCGGGCTCTACTCGATTCCCGGTGCGTGGCTTTCGCGCTGGAGTCCATCAGGGATAGCGTGGGACAGCTCGCGGTGCTGATGCCGATGAGCGAGATCGCCGGTTCTCTCGTGCCCCAGATCGGGGCGCACTACCTGCAGCACACTTCTGGCGGGAGGGGCATCCTCATGGGTAGCGTGGCGGGCGTAAGACCCGGACGGGCCGTGATACTGGGTTGCGGCATCGTCGGCTCGAACGCGGCCCGCGTCGCGAGCGGCCTGGGAGCCGAAGTCCTGGTGATGGATGAAGACCTAGACCGGCTGCGGCGGCTGGAACGAGACCGCCTGAGCAACGTGACGACGCTGGCGGCGAGCGGTCCGGCTATAAAAGACGCCGCCCTGCAGGCGGACCTCCTTATAGGGGCGGTCTATCTGACCGGAACGAAGACCCCTTCTCTGGTAGACCGCGCCACGGTCGAAGAGATGAAAAACGGTAGCGTCATAGTAGACGTCGACGTGGACTACGGCGGCTGCGTGGAGACCTCCAGGCCGACCACCCTCCAGGACCCCACGTTCGTCGAGGCTGGTGTGATCCACTACTGCGTCAAGAACGTGCCGGCCTCCGTGCCGGTAACGGCGACGCGGGCACTCTCCAACGCGCTCTTGCCTTTCGTGCGCGAGGTCTCCGGCTACGGCCTCGCCGACGCCCTCGGCGCCAACACCGGCCTCCAACGCGGCGTGACGGTGGCTGAGGGCCGAATCATAGACCCCAAGCTCGCTCGCTTCTCCGGGATGGAGCATTCGACCGTGTCGTCTGTCTTGCCCCTGCACGAGGAGGCCCGATGATGGAGACAGGAGGACGCTCGTTGGAAGGCTTTACCGTGGAGCTCGATGTCTACTCCGGACCCTACGAATGGCTGCTGGCCCTTATACTGCGGGACGAGGTGGAGATCTTCGAGATACCCCTCCGCGAGCTGGTCGATCTCTACCTACGCGCCAAATCGTCGGAGGCTCCCAACGCTCTCGAACGTGACACGGATTTCGCCGGTTCTGCGGCGGCCCTGGTGCTGCTCAAAAGCCGGAGCCTCTCTCCGGCGCCCGACGGCGAGGACGAAATGGCGACCGAGGAAGCGCTCTCGCCGGAGCAACTCGCCAAGCGACTCTTGGAGTACCTGAAGGTCCAGCGGGGAGCGGGTGTCATCCGGGAGCGCTTCGAGGCGAGCCGCGGTTTCTACCCGTCCGGCCATACGCTTCGTCCCCGCCCCGGCGCCCTCCAGATAAAGCAGGACCGGCTGCTCGGGGTCGCCCGGCGGACGTTCTCCCGGCTGACCGAGCCGCCCGTAAAGCACCTCGGACCTATAACGGTGACCCTCCAGGAGTTGGTCGGCGTGATCCGGGACAACCTCGCGCGCGGCCCGATCTCCTACGAATACCTGGTACGGGACCTGGACCGGCTCCACTCGGCCGTCGCGTTCGCCGCCGCCCTCTCGCTCGCCCACGAGGGCCGACTCGTTCTCTCGCAGCCCGAACCCCTCGGTCCCCTTACCCTCCAACCGGCCTCATGACAGCCCCCGTTCCCGACGCAGCCCATCCTCTGGAGGCGATACTGCTCGTAAGCCCGCAGCCCGTTGGCCCGAAAGAGCTGGCCGCCGCCACCGGACTGACCGAGTCTCAGATAACCGACGCGCTCGCGATACTGGGAGAAAAATACAGCGCGGAGGACTCCGGCATCGTTCTCCGGCACGTCGCGGACGGCTACCAGCTCGCCACGAACCCGTCCTGCGCCGCGGCGGTCGAGCGTTTCCGGGAAGAGGCGTGCCCGGCGCCGCTCTCCAACGCCGCCAACGAGGTTCTCTCCTGCGCCCTCTACCTGGGACCCCTGACGCGGGCGCAGATCTCCGCCGTTCGCGGCGTAAACTCCGACGCGGTGGTCCGCAACCTGCTGGAGCGCGGCCTGCTGGCAGAGGTCGGGACCGACGCCGAGAGCCCCGGTTCCCCGGCCCTGATAAACGTCACCGACGAGTTTCTCTCCGCGACCGGGGCCGCCTATCGCCAGGATTTTCCGCCGCTGGACTCCCTGGTGAGCGAGGAAGAGCTGGCCCGGGTCCGCGAGCGGTTAGGACAGGCCGGGGAGACCCCGGCGCCGGCAATCCCGGAAGAAGGCGCTTGAGTTGCGCTTGCAGGCTTTTCTCGCGCGCTCCGGTGCCGTCTCCTCACGCCGGAAGGGGGAAGCCCTGATCTCCGCCGGCAGGGTCAAGGTCAACGGCGCCACGGCCTCCCTCGGCGCTAGCGTCTCCCCCGGAGACCGCATCCTGCTCGACGAACGCCCCGTAGAGCTCCCGGAAACCGCCACCTATCTGGCGTTGAACAAACCTCCCGGCTACCTGACGACCCTCAGCGACGAGCGGGGCCGTCCTACCATCGCGGACCTTATGCCCGAAGCGCCGGGGCTCGTCCCTGTAGGTCGGCTCGACGTCGAGACAACGGGCCTCCTTATCCTCACCAACGACGGTCCTCTTGCCCACCGCATCGCCCATCCCTCCACGGAGATCGAAAAGGAGTACCACCTGATCGTCGCCGAGCCGGCGCCCGAAGAGGCTCTCGCCGCGCTCGCCGCCGGGCCGATGCTGGACGACGGTCCGATGCGCCCGCCGCGCCTCGCCAACCTCCGGCGCGAAAGGGGCAGGGTAACCTTCGACCTCACCATTCACGAAGGTCGTAACCGCATAATACGTCGAGCCTGTGATGCTGTGGGCCTGCGGCTGCTGGCCCTGAAGAGAGTCCGGATCGGCCCCGTTGCCCTGGGGGATCTTCGCGAAGGAAGCTATCGGCGGCTCACGGATGAAGAGATCGGCCAACTGCGCGGCGATGAGTGATTCTTCGGGCACGCCGGCGGCGGACCGGGTCGCGGGCGTGCCGGGCCAGGACTTCACGGTGGAGGACGTACGGGGCGTTTTTCCGCACGAGATCGAGATACAGCCGGTAGAACGTCCGGTGGACGCCACGGTTCGCGTGCCGGGCTCCAAAAGCGTGACGAACCGGGCCCTGATCGTCGCCGCCCTCGCCAGCGGAACATCCACTATCCATAATCCCCTATTCTCCGACGACTCATTCTGGCTCATGCAAGCCCTCGCCCGGCTCGGATTCGACGTCCGGGCAGACCGGGGCGCGGGATACATCCGGATCGAAGGCCGCGCCGGACGCATCCCATCCCGCAACGTGTACGTTTTTGTCGGGAACGCCGGAACCGTCGCTCGTTTTCTTCCCCCGGCGCTGGCCCTCGGGCCGGGACCCTACCGTATAGACGGCACGCCCCGCATGCGGGAGCGGCCCGTGCAGGACCTCGTCGACGCCCTGCGCAACCTGGGTGCGACGGTAGACTACGCCGAAGAATCCGGACGCTTCCCGCTCGTGATACGGGGAGGCGGCCTGCCGGGCGGCGAGACCCGCGTCGCCGGTGACAGGAGCAGCCAGTTTCTCAGCGGACTTCTCATAGCGGCGCCCTACGCCGAACGGGGGGTTGCCCTGGAAGTCCGGGGGGATCTGGTCTCAAAACCCTACGTCGGTATCACCACGGATGTCATGCGCGCCTTCGGCGTCGAAGTCGACGAAAAACCAGGTCTCTACACCGTCAGCCGGAGCACTTACGAGGCCCGAGACTACACCGTGGAGCCCGATGCCTCGGGCGCCTCGTACTTTATGGCCGCCGCGGCCGTTACCGGCGGCCGGGTCAGGATACCGGACCTCGGAGAAGGTTCTACCCAGGGAGACCTGCGATTCACCGAGGTGCTAAGAGAGATGGGCTGCCAGGTAAAACTCGGCCTGGATTTCGTCGAGGTGCAGGGGCCCGGGCGGCTCCGGGGCGTCGAGGTAGATATGAACGAGTTCTCGGACACCATGATGACCCTGGCCGCCATAGCCCCGTTCGCCGACCGTCCCACCACCATAACCAACGTCGAACACACCCGGCACCAGGAGACCGACCGCATCTCCGCCGTCGCTACGGAGCTGAACCGCCTCGGCCTGACAGCCCACGAAACCCGGAGGAGTTTACGCATAATACCGGGAGAACCGCGGTCGGGCGTAGTGCGGACTTACGACGACCACCGGATGGCGATGGCGATGGCCCTGATCGGCCTTGTCTCACCGGGCATCCGGATACAGCATCCCGGTTGCGTGACCAAAACATTCCCGGATTACTTTCAGAAGTTGGCCGGTCTCCACGCGCGGCGTCTCTAGTCTCCGCGGTAAATCCGTCGGCCCATCGGCTATACTTCGGGGGTTGATGGGCGGAATCCTTATAGCCATAGACGGGCCCGCGGGCAGCGGGAAAAGCTCTGTAGCCCGCGCCGTTGCGGACCGGTTGGGTTTGGTGAACCTCAACACGGGCGCCGCCTACCGGGCCGTAGCCTTTCTGGCGCTGGAAGATGGGGTGGACCCTGATGAGGCGCGGGATCTTGCCGCGCTCGCCGGACGTATCGGCCTTACGGAAGACGGCGCGGAGGTGGCCGGCCGGCCGATCCCGGAGGAGGCCCTTCGGGCTCCGGAGGTCGCCGCCGCGGCCTCGAAGGTCTCGGCGCGCCCCGAGGTGCGTCAGGTCCTGCTCTCCGTGCAACGCGAGGCGGCGGAGAAGAGCCGTCAGAAAGGCGGGGCTGTGGTTGAGGGGAGGGACATCGGGACCGTGGTGCTCCCCGACGCGGACCTCAAGATCTACCTCTCCGCCGCGCCGGAGGAGCGGGCGCGCCGGCGGGCCGTGCAGACCGGGCGTGAGTCGGAGCTGGAGCGCATCCGCGAGGCCATGAACCGTCGGGACCGGCAAGACACCGAGCGCGAGACCTCGCCGCTCAAAACGGCGCCGGACGCCGTGGCGATAGATACCACGGGACTGAGCCTCGAAGAGGTCGTCACGCGGGTAGTAGGGTTGGCCAAAGACCTCCAGCGAGGCCGTTGATGCCGGGGGTGCCGTGACTCGAGAAGTCGTCAAGGCCAGCGATATGTCCGCAAGATACATCTGGTTTCGGGCCACGGTACGCTGGTTGTTGCGGATCGCCGCCGGTTTTACCGTTCATGGGGCGGAGCGCACGCCGGACGAAGGGCCCCTGATCGTCGCCGCCAACCATACCCAGTACCTGGACCCGGTATACGTCAGCGCGGCCGTTCCCCGGCGTGTAAGGTGGATGGCCAAAAAAGAGCTATTCGTCTTTCCCTTCCGCGGATTGTTCGCCCTGCTGGGGGCTTTCCCAGTCGACCGTAAGAAAGGTGGGCGGGCGGCGTTGCGGACTTCGTTGGATCTGCTCGAAGAAGGCCGGGTGCTGGGCATCTTCCCCGAGGGCACCCATCGCCAGGAGGGCGTCTCGCGGGAGGCAAAGAGCGGCGTCGTGGTGCTCGGCGCCCGGAGCAGCGCGCGCGTTCTGCCCGTCTACGTCAGTCCCGCTCCCGGCCTGACGGGCAGGCTGAAGGGAGAGAAGCTGCACGCCTGCATTGGTAAGCCGATGGACGTGGATTCGAACCTGCGGGGCGGCAAGGCCTACCGGGAGGCCGCGGACGGTATTCTGCGGGAGATCTACGCCCTCCCGAAAGAGTACGGCCTGGAGAAGTCGTGAGCCGGCTGCCGGTGGTGGCCGTGGTCGGCGCGCCGAACGTCGGGAAGAGCACGCTCGTCAACCGCATCCTGGGCCGGCGGCAGGCGGTCGTCTCGGACGAGCCCGGCACCACCAGGGACCGCTCATACAACCGGGCGGAGTGGACGGGTCGGGAGTTTCTGCTGGTAGACACCGGCGGGATGGAGCCGGCCGCCAGGATGGGCCTGGAGGCTCTGGTCACCCTCCAGGCAAAGGTGACCGTCGAAGAAGCCGACGTGATAATACACCTCGTGGACGCCCGCACGGGGCTCACTGAGGCGGACGCCGCTATCGCTCGGGAGCTTCGGCGAACGCCGACGGAGGTATTGCTCGTGGTGAACAAGCTGGACAACCCCACCGACGATACGGAGCGCTACCCGTTCTACGCCCTGGGCGAAGGAGAACCGCGCGCCATCTCCGCGACGCACGGCATAGGAACCGGGGATCTGCTGGACGCCGTGGTCGGGCTGTTGCCGGAGGCGCGACCCGAGGACGAAGAAGAGCCGCCGCGGTTGGCGATCATCGGCCGGCCGAACGTGGGAAAGAGCACCCTGCTCAACCGCCTGCTCGGCACGGAGCGGGCCGTAACGTCGGAGGTGGCCGGGACCACGACGGACGCGGTGGCTGGCGAGGTCCTGGTCGAGGGCGAGCGGTACTTGCTGTTGGATACGGCGGGGGTAAACCGGAGCGCCAGGAAGGCTCAGGGCGTCCCGTACTACTCCGCGCTCAGGACCGGGGAGGCGATACGGCGTTCGGACGTTTCTCTGCTCGTGGTGGACGCGGTGAAAGGTCTCGTCGGGGGCGACCTGCAGCTCGCCCGCCAGATCGAGGAGTCCGGGCGCACGTGCGGCGTCGTCATCAACAAGCGCGACCTTGTGGACTACGAACGGGTGCGAGAGATCGGAGGGTTGCTCACAGCCCGGATGACCGACCTCAAACCCCCGTTTATGGCGATCTCGGCCCTCTCGGGGGCGGGGGTGGAGAAAGTGTTGCCGTTCGCCGCGAAGCTGCGGGAGCGCTACAACCTCCGCATCCCGACGCACGAGCTCGCCGAGTTCGTCAACCGAACGGTGGACCGGAGCCCGCCGCCCAAGGGCGTCAGGATACGGTACGCGACCCAGACCGGCACCGCGCCGCCACGGTTCGTCCTGTTCGCCAACCGGCCCGACGACGTACCGGATAGCTACCTCCGGTACCTGGAGAACTCGTTCCGGGAGCGGTATGATCTCTACGGGGTGAGCTTGAGGATCCGGCTAAAGAGCAGTCGCTAGCCATGCCGCCAGAGGACCCACGGGAGATGGCGCGAGAGGTCTTTACCGTTCCAAACGCCCTCTCGCTCTTGCGCCTCGCGATGGTCCCGGTGGTCGTCGTGTTGCTCTTTATGCGGGCGGACGTGACGGCGGTAGTAGTCTTTATCCTGGCCGCCATAACAGATTTCCTTGACGGGGCGCTCGCGCGCCGCACCCGGCCTACGCTGGTCGGAAAGATACTAGACCCCGTGGCGGACCGGCTCATGCTCTCCAGCGCCGCTGTTGTGCTCGCGATCCGTGGGGAGCTGCCGATCTGGGTCGTGGCGATCCTGGTCGGTAGAGACTTATTGGCGCTCGTCGGGGGGCTGGCGTTCGGGAAGAAAATTTCGGTCAATCTGGTCGGAAAGGCGGCGACAGCCCTTCTCATGGTCGCCGTTGCCCTGATCATCTTCAGCCCCGGAACGCTGGGAGAGATCATTTTCTACGCGGGTTTTGGTCTCTCTCTGGTGGCGGGGCTGCTGTACGTAATCAACATCTCCCGGGTATCGGGGGGAGGAGGTACTACATGAAGGCGGTAATTATGGCCGGCGGACAGGGGACGCGACTCAGGCCCCTGACCAGCAACCAGCCGAAACCCATGATTCCCATTGTGGGCGTGCCCTGTATGGAGCACATCGTGGAACTGCTCAAACGCTACGATTTTACCGACATCGTCGTGACGCTGCAGTTCATGCCGGAGGAGATACAGGACTACTTCGGCGACGGCTCCGACTGGGGCGTCAACATCCGATACTCCATAGAGGATACCCCCGCCGGGACTGCCGGGTCGGTCAAGATGGCCGAGGAGCAACTGGACCTTCAGGGTGAGCGTTTCCTGGTAATAAGCGGCGACGCTCTCACCGACGCGGACCTCTCGCGCCTGGTCCGTTTTCACGAAGAGAAAGACTCCGAGGCGACGATGGTCCTCAAGAGCGTCGAGAACCCGCTGGACTTCGGGATCGTGATCACGGAGGAAGACGGCCGGATCTCGCGCTTTCTGGAGAAGCCGGCCTGGGGCCAGGTCTTCTCCGACACGGTCAACACCGGCATCTACCTCCTTGACGCCTCCGTTATGGACGAGATACCGGACCCGAAAAAGGACGAGTACGACTTCTCCAAGGAACTCTTCCCCAAGCTACTCGGTGCCGGCCGGCCACTCTACGGATACGTCATGGACGAGTACTGGGAGGACATCGGCACGCTGGAGCAGTACGCCGGCGCCCAGCGCGACGTTCTCGATGGCAAGCTGCGCGGCGCCCGCTTGCCGGGAACCCGGCTGCGGGAGAACATCTACGTCGGCAGCCGCGCCCGGGTAAACGAGGAGCAACTCGTCGGGCCGGTCTTTATTGGGGAGAACGTCCGGGTCGATGAGAGCGCGTACATCAGCCCCTACTCGGTCATCGAGGCGAACGCGGTGATCTCCTCCGGCGCCCGCATAGAGCGCAGCGTTGTAGCCGACGGCTCGTACATCGGCGAGGGGGCGGAGCTGATAGATGCACTCGTCGGCCGCTCCTCTTACGTGCAGGCGCGGGCGCGGGTCCTGGAGCGCAGCGCTCTCGGGGATGAGGTCACCGTCGGCGAAGGCGCCACCATCTCCCCGGACGTGAAGGTCTTCCCGCATAAAATGGTCGAGAGTGGCGCCAACGTAACGCAGAGCCTCATCCACGAGACGATGGGACTTCGCACGGTCTTTAAAGGCGGCATCGTCAAGGGTAAGTTCAACGTGGACCTCACGCCGGAGTTCTTCATCCGGCTCGCCTCGTCGTTTGGGACGGCCCTGGACCCCGGCTCCGTGGTGACCCTGGGCCGCGACGCCTCTCGCTCCGCCCAGGTCGCCAAGCGCGCCATGACGAGCGCCCTGCTCGGAACCGGGATCAACGTGCGGGACCTACGGGCGGCGCACGCGGGGGTCGTGCGCCACGATGTGCTCGCCGGCAAGTCCTCCGCAGGGGCTCACCTGAGGGCCGGAGACGACCCCGACGACGTCGAGATCCTCTTTTTCAGTTCCGACGCCACCCCGATACCGGAGTCGGAGCAGCGCGGTGTCGAGAAGGTGTTTGTGAGAGAGGAGTACCGTCGAGCCTACGCGAACGACGTTGGGGAGTTGATCTACCCGGGCCGCGCCGTGGAACAGTACGTCGAACGACTGGAACGGGCCACAGACTGGGAGAAGGTCTCCGGCGGCACGGTGGTCGTGGACTTCTCCGGCGGCGTCGCAAGCCTCGTCGCCAGCCGCGCCTTCTCCCGGCTCGGCATAAACGCCGTCGTTATGGAGGGCTTTGCGAACGCGAACATCGTGGGCAGCCGGGCGAGACCCGGCCCTGAAGAGAGCCTGGCGCGCGTCTCCCAGATCGTACCCGTGATGGAGGCTTCTCTCGGTTGTGTGGTCGGTCCCACCGGAGAGGACGTGCAGTTCGTGGACGATCAGGGCGAGTACGTCCCGCCGGACGTCATGCTCGCGAGCGTCATAGATCAAATGCAACCGGAGAAGGTCGTTCTGCCCATAAACCTCAGCGCCGACTACCGCGAGCGGGTCGAGAAGTACGGCGGAACGCTCGAAGAGAGCCGGGCCGGGCTCGGCAACGTCGCCCTCAAAGCGGCGGAGAGCGACGCGGATCTCGCCGGGACCGATGATGGCCATCTCATCTTCCCGGATTTCTTGCCGGCCCCGGACTGCTTCGTAACCCTTGCCCGCGCCCTGGAGCTCTTTAAGGACACGCAACTCTCGAAGGTCCGGGCCAGGTTCGGAGCCAGCGTCGGGAACGTGGCCCGCGAAACGCTGGAGTGCCCGTGGTCGGAGAAGGGTCGTGTAATGCGGGGTCTGGCGGAAAGGTTTGGCGGCGACCCCGACGTCATCCTGACCGACGGCGTGAAGCTTCACCTCGAAGAAGGATGGGTCTTGATGCTCCCGGACCCGGATAACCCTCTATTCTACGTGTACGCCGAGACCGAATCTCCCAATGGAGACCGCCCGGAAGAGCTGCTGGAGGACTACGTCGACCTCGTTCGCTCCCTGATCGAAGACGGTGGGACTGAAAGCGCGTAGTAAAGAGTACCAGAGGTTTATCTGAAACTGTACTTCAGGTTCAGGGGAGGTTATACTGCAGGTTATGAGTGGAGGCGGATTCGAGGGTGACGTCGGCGGGGTGGATTGGGAAGGTTCCGTTGATCTCACGGCGGTTACCAGAGAGGATCTGGAATCTATGTTGGGAGATCTGGTATGGCAGGAGCGGGATATCAGCTATCAGCGACGGGTGTTGCAGGGCAGGATCGACCTCATCCGGGCGGAGTTGGTGCGTCGGGGCGAGGCGTCGCTATCTCCCGAAGAGCTCGCCCGGGTTTTGATGGACCGGGAAAGAGGAGGGCCGGGGGCTTGAGCTATTGTCCTGAGTGCGGCGCGGAGAACGCCGAACGGGCCAGGTTCTGCGCGAACTGTGGCGCCCGGCTAGAGCATACAGACTCGACGGTGGCGTATTCCCCGGCGTTTATCGAGGAAGAAGAGGTAACGGGCGCCGAAGGAATCGAGGGCGCCGCGCTGATTGAGCTGGATCAGGTCGAGGGCACCGCCGGGCGCAGGATGCACGATGTGGGGGACGAGGTCGTTACTGTAGGACGCAGCCCGAAGTGCAGCATCTACCTCGACGACGTGACGGTCTCCCGCGAGCACGCGGAGATACTGCGCGGTGGACAGGGCTTCAGGATACGGGACACGGGTAGCCTCAACGGCACGTACGTCAACCGGGTCCGGGTGGACGCCGTCGACCTTCGCAACGGAGACGAGATACAGATAGGCAAGTACCGGTTCAAGTTCGTGTTCACGTAGAGAGCGGCGCAGTCAGGACCTCAGAAGAACGGGAGGAGGCATATTCGATGGAGAACGGCGAGAGTAGAGAGGGCTATACGGAAGTCCAGACGAGTCCCGAGCCCGAGGCCCCGGTCAGCAGGGAGACCGCCGGCCTGAGGGAGAGTCTTGGCCCACCGAGGGATAACTACACCATCGGCGAGGTGGTTGAGCGCCTCAAGCCCGATTTCCCGACCCTCTCCGTCAGCAAGATCCGCTACCTGGAGCGTCGGCGCCTGATCAACCTGACCCGCACCCGGGGCGGGTACAGGCTTTTCTCGGAACAGGACGTGGAGCTGCTGCGCTACATCCTCACCCTTCAGGAGGAAGAGTACCTCCCGCTCAAAGTTATCAAGAAGCGCATCGAGGGTGGCGTCCCGGTATCGGCCTCCCGTGCCGAGTCCGCCAACGAGCTGTCACGCGTCCTCGAAGACCGGACCTATACCAGGGAGGAACTAGCCGAGTCTCTCGAAGCCGACCCGCGCTTTGTGGAGGACCTGATCTCGGTCGGCGTCGTTGGCCGCAACGGCTCGTTGACCCAGCGGGACGCCGAGATAGCGCGCATGGCGCTGGAGATGTCGAAGTACTCTATACAACCGCGCCACCTCCGGGGCATAATGGCCGCCGTCGAACGCGAAGCCGCGATGTTCAAGCAGATACTCAACCCGGAGCTCCGCAGCGGGGACGAGCAGCGGGTCGAAGAGGCCATGGGCAAAGCCCGGCATCTCGCGGCGGTAGACTCCCGGCTCAAAGAGCTCATGATGTCCAACGTCATAGACTCTTTCGTACCCTAGTACCCTAGAGGAGCCTGGTACAGAGCATGGAGCTATCCGAGCAGGACCGGCAGGCCATCGAGCGCCACATAAGAAACGTGCCCGACTACCCACAACCCGGCATCTCTTTCAAGGACATAACGCCGCTTATCGAGGACGGGGTCGCCCTGCACGCCGCGGTGGACGCCCTGGCCCAGGCAGTCGAACCTCTCGAATACGACCGCATACTCTCCGCCGAGGCCCGCGGCTTCGTCTTCGGTACGGCGTTGGCCTACAGGGTCAAGAAGGGCCTCGTCCTCGCCCGCAAACCCAACAAGCTGCCCCGCGAGACGATCTCCGCTACCTACGAGCTGGAGTACGGTACGGACTCCCTCGAAGCCCACGCCGACGCCATAAAACCCGGGACCCGCGTCCTCGTCACCGACGATCTACTTGCCACTGGAGGTACCGCCCGTGCCATGTGCGAGCTCGTCGAGAACGCCGGCGGCACGGTGGCCGGAGTAGCCTTCATCATAGAGCTGGGCTACCTGGACGGCCGGGAGAAGCTCGCTCCCTACGAAGTGATCTCCCTCATAACCTACAATGACCCGGCCGAATAACCTCCCGGAGCCGATAGCGGCACAAACCCCAGCCGAAACCCAGCCCAAAGATCGCTTGCTAAACGTCTACCTGCGCACCCTCACCAGTCCCCAGACCAAAAAGACCTATAATACAGAAATCGAGATGTTCCTCGCCTACCTAGAGGGAGAACTGGGAAAGACGCTAGGAGAGATCACCCCAGAAGACCTTTCCCTCTACAGGGAGCACCTGGTAATCAACTACGCGCCGGCGACAGCGGCCAAGAAGCTAACCACCGTAAGGCGCTTCCTGACCTTCACCTACATGGGCGGGGCCACGACAGTAAACCCGGAGGCCCTCAGGTTCTTCGCCAAGAGTCCGAAGGTAAGACAAGAACCCTCCTACAACATCCTCACCGAGGACGAGCTCTCAAGGATGCTCAACGTCGCGCGTACCAGGAATTACCGGGACTACGTTCTGCTGGCGGTAATGGCCGGCTGTGGACTACGCGAAGCAGAGGTAGTGGACATAAGAGTGGGGGACTTTCAGGAGGTGGGGGAGGACCAGATCCTACTCCGCGTAAGAGGCAAGGGAGACAAGATCCGCAACGTCCCAACCTCCCCCGACCTCTGGCAACTCGTCCAGCGCTACGTCCTCCTCACCAAACGCAGCTTCACCTCTCACGCCGACGCCCGCAAGCCACTCTTCGCCTCAAGGGAAGGAAAAAACAAACCCCTCACAACCCGCATGGTCCGCTACCTGGTAAAAAAATACGCCAACGCCGCCGGTATAACCAAAGCCATAAGCCCACACTCCATTCGTCACACCGTCGGCACCAACATGGCCGTAAACGAAGCTCCTTTACTCATAATACAACAGTTCCTAGGACACGAAGATCCCAAGACAACAATGCGATACATAAGGAGAGCGGAGGAATTAGCTAGCAGAGCATATCAGTACAATACACTGCCAACAGCTTGACTAGAGAACTATGAGCGGCTAGCTGCTACGAATGAGGCGTTCGTCTATGCAGCATGACTCGTTTGATGGTAAGACGAAAGAGGCTTCAAGACCCCCGCCCCGGTTAACCAACGAGACCAGCAGCACACAGGCGCAGCCCCGGTGAGAATCATGCTATGGCCTCCGCACCGCGATGAACATGCGGACTACCCACGGACTACCGGCAGACCGCCGGCTTGACTAGCCGCATCGCAGGATACAAACTAGACAGGGGGCTTTTTATGAAAGCGCACAAGAGGCCTTCTCTACTCAAGAAGCAGCTCCTTGAGGTATGCCGCATAATACGCGCTGGGAGCCGATGTGAGCTCCAGATGCCATGGGCGTTGGACCAGGGCTCCACCATAACGGGAGCGTCTATATCGAGCGACCAAGAGTGGCGAGCTTGCCAGCGGGCTACTCGCCACTCCGTGACCAGCCCCGCCGCCACAAGGTTCGTGGCGGCGGGTTTCCGAGAATCGTACTTATCGGAAACTGGGAGTGTTCGCGGCGTCGCCCTGAGCAGAGTTCGGGTAAACCCTGTATCTCTCATACCTCTTTACGAGGGATTCCGGAAGCGTGGCATCTAGCCAGACGCCGGTTTCCGTATCTTCTGAGTCGTGGATCTCCGCCTTACCGTAGAGCAAGCTGGCCTGGCGGTACTCCTTGTGAGGAATGAGCATCTCCATCCTCTCTCGGT
>JALYGE010000055.1 GCA_030777225.1 Actinomycetota bacterium | reverse complement strand
CTGGGGAGTATTCGGCGGGTTTCCATACCATCGCGTTACCGCAGGCGAGGGCGGGGATTATGTACCAGGAGGGGACAGCGGTTGGGAAGTTGCCGGCGGTAATGATCGCCGCTACCCCGACCGGCATCCTGAAGGTGAAGAGCTGCTTGTCCGGCATCTCGGAGGGCACGGTCTGGCCGTAGAGCTGGCGGCCTTCGCCGGTAAAGAAGTCGCAGGTGTCTATGACTTCCTGCACCTCGCCCAGGGACTCGGTGTAGGTCTTGCCGATCTCGCGGGTAACGAGCCGGGCAAGAGGTTCCTTGTTGGCCTCGAAGAGGCGCCCGATCTGCTTTATGGAGTTCGACCGGAGCGGGGCCGGCACGGAGGCCCACTCCTTCTGCGCCTCCCGCGCCACCCGGCACGCCTCGACGAAAGTACCGGCGTCCCCGAGAGAGACTTCCGCCACCACATCCCCGGTACGGGCCGGGTTTACGGATCTCAACCGCCCGCCCGGCGACCCGTCCACGGGGTTGCCGCCAATGAGAGAGGAAACCGTGCGGTGGGCGGAGACGGTGTCTCTCCGGGAATCGGTGGTGCGCATGGGCATACCTCCTGTATTGCGTTTCTGATTCTATCGTTACATTCTACGTCAAAACCAAAGTGCTCTCGCCGTTCCGGTTGCCCGGATGTTGAATCTGGATTATGCTTCCGGGCAATTGGGGCGCTCCAGAGGCGCAGCACCCCAGAAACGGCAGGGTTGGGCAGGGGAGGTCGTTATAGAGGATCGGGGAGTACAGCGGGAGCAGTGGGGCGGGAAGCTGGGGTTTATCCTGGCGGCCATCGGCTCGGCCGTCGGGCTGGGCAACATCTGGCGCTATCCTTACGTGGCCTACGAGAACGGGGGCGGAGCTTTCCTGCTGCCGTACTTTATCGCCCTGTTCACGGCGGGCATTCCCATCCTGATCCTGGAGTGGTCGTTGGGCAACAAGTACCGGGGGGCGGGCCCGCGCGCCTATTGGAACCTCTCGCGGCGCTTCGAGTGGGTCGGCTGGTGGCAGGTTGCGGGGTCTTTCCTCATCAGCACCTACTACATGGTCATTCTCGGGTGGGTGCTGGCCTACACATACTTCTCCTTCGGAACCCAATGGGGTTCAGATACGGAGGGTTTCTTTACCGGAAACTATCTGGGGGTGAGCGATAGCTTCTGGAGCGTGGGCGGGTTGCAGTTCAAGGTGCTGCTGCCGGTGGTTATTATGTGGGCGATCGTATACTTCTTGCTCGTGCGGGGGGTTAGCCGCGGGATAGAGCTCGCGAGCCGCATTCTGATCCCCACGCTCGCCGTTATGATCCTGATCGTGGTGATTCGGGGCGTCACGCTCCCCGGCGCGGGGGAGGGCCTGAACGTGCTACTTACGCCGGACTTCGGGGCGCTCGCCACGCCGGGCGTCTGGGTGGCGGCCTACGGACAGGTCTTTTTCTCTTTGAGCATAGCGTTCTCGATTATGATTACCTACGCCAGCTACCTGCCGCGCAACTCGGACCTCTCCAACAGCGGCTTTATCATGGGGCTCGCCAACAGCGGCTTCGAGTTCCTTGCGGCACTGGGCGTCTTTGGCGTGCTGGGCTTTCTGGCCGTCCAGCAGAACACGCAGGTGACGGAGGTGGCCACCGCCGGAATAGGACTCGCATTTATAGCCTTCCCGCAGATCATAAACGAGCTTCCGGGCCTCAATTCCCTGTTCGGCTTCCTGTTCTTTGGGGCTTTGCTCTTTGCTGGGATCACCTCCGCGGTATCGATCCTGGAGGCGTGTATCGCCGCGGTGCGGGAGAAGTTCAGCCTCTCGCGGGCGGCGTCCATCAACGCCGTGTGCGGTTTGGCGTTCCTGGTTAGCATGCTCTACGTCACGAACGGCGGCCTCTACTACCTCGACACGGTAGACCACTTCATAAACAGCTACGGTCTGGCGCTCTCCGGGCTGGTCGAGGTTGTCCTGATTGCCTGGGTGCTCCGGCAGGTGGGTAACTTGCAGCAGTTTATAAACGAAGACTCGTTTATTCGGGCCGGTAGCTGGTGGAGTATTTCTATCATGCTGCTCGCGCCCGTGGCCCTGATCTTCGTGGTGGGCTTTAGCATCTACACGGACCTCACGGAAGCCTACGAAGGTTATCCTATTAGCGGCCTCATCCTGCTCGGCGGGGGCGCCGCCGTGGGGGCTATAGTGGTCGGCTTTATCTTTCAGGCGATCAAGTGGCGCGAGAGAAGGGAGGCTTCTTGATGAGTGTTGGGGCCTGGATCATGCTGGCCGTCGGCGCGGTTTTTCTCTGGGGCGGGCTCATCGTTGCCATAGTCAACTACCTGCGGATCGCCCGGCGCGGAAACGACGGGGGAAACGGCGGGGGAGACGACGCCGGCTAGGGTCTGTCTGATGAATCCTCCAAGAAGATCGAAACTCCTTAGAGAGGGCCATCCAGCGACGCAGGAAAGCCGAAAACGGGCCCCTCAACGGGTCCAAATCCGGCTGTCGCCGATTCGTCAGACATGCCCTAGTCCCGGCGCGGCCGGAACCACCGCGTCTCCTCCGCTCGACGTACCGGGCAGCGCGGGAGAGACCGCCCCCGAAAGCTCGGAGCCGAGGTGCACCATTTGCTACTATTTCAAGTTAGTAAATAGACTTAGCGATTCCAGAGAATCGGGGAAAGAGAGGTAAGAATGCCAATATCGTTTCCGGCTCTAGCCACCTTTGGGGTCTACCTTCTGGGTATGATGGGTATTGGAGTCTGGGTTTATCAGCGCAACAAGAACCTGGCGGACTTCGTGCTCGGGGGCCGCAGCCTGGGAAGTTGGGTTGCGGCGTTGAGCGCCCAGGCGAGCGACATGAGCGGGTGGTTGTTATTGGGGTTGCCCGGAGCGGCGTATGCGGGTGGATTGGGGGCCGGCTGGATCGCGGTAGGGCTCGCCATCGGGACGTACTTCAACTGGCGCCTGATCGCCTCGCGGCTACGGATATACACCGAGCACGCCGGAGCCTTGCAGCACGAGGGCGGCTCCATCACGCTCTCAGAGTACTTCGAGAACCGCTTCGAGGACCGGAGCCGCGCGCTGCGCGTGATCTCGGCGGTCGTCATCATCGTCTTCTACTGCATCTACGTGGCTTCCGGCCTCGTCGCCGGCGGCATCCTCTTCGACGAGATATTCGGCATCGGCTCGACTACGGCGATCACGATCTCGGTCCTGGTGATCGTCTCCTACACTTTCCTCGGCGGTTTTCTGGCCGTCAGCTTTACAGACTTTTTCCAGGGCTCGCTCATGTGGCTCGCCCTTATGGTCGTCCCGGTGATAGTCATCCTGAGCATCGGCGGGTTCAATCCTCTGATCAGCGGCATCGAAACCAAAAGCCCGGCGCTCCTGTCGCCGGTGGGCAACGTTAGCATCCAGGATGGGAGTTGGACCGCGGCGGGCAGCCTCAGCGTAGTGCTCATCATCTCGGGGCTCGCATGGGGCTTCGGGTACTTCGGCCAGCCGCACATCCTGGCGCGGTTCATGGGGATAAGGACGGCGGGCGAGGTCCCGAAGGCGCGCTTTATAGCGGTCACGTGGGTCCTCACCGCCCTGACGGCCTCGATGGTCGTCGGCCTGCTCGCCATAGTGTATTTCCAGGACCAGCTCTCTAACCCGGAGACGGCGTTTATCAACATGGTGCAGGACGTGTTCAACCCCTGGATCGCGGGTATCCTCCTGGCCGCCGTGCTGGCCGCCATCATGAGCACCGCCGACTCGCAACTCCTGGTAGCCTCTTCGGCGCTATCGGAAGATTTCTACCGCACGTTCTTGAACCGGGATGCGTCCGACAGCGTGCTGCTGTGGGTCGGCCGGATAACGGTTGTCTTGGTCGCTATCGTGGCTTACGTGCTGGCGCTCGGGGGCGGGACGGTACTGGACCTCGTGGCATACGCCTGGGCCGGATTCGGGGCGGCGTTCGGACCCCTGATCATCATGTCCCTGTTCTGGCGCAGGATGAACCGCTGGGGCGCGCTGGCCGGCATGATCGGCGGCGCAGCCACCGTCATATTGTGGCGAAACATAGATCCATTCGGCTGGGGGCTCTACGAGATCCTTCCGGGTGTCGTCGTGGCATTCATCCTGATCGTGGTCTTCTCCCTGATCGGGCCGGAGCCTTCAGAGCAGATGGAGGCTGACTTCGACCTCGTAAACGACAACGCCGAGAGCCGATCCTAGAAGGGGAGAGTTGTTGGGCATCATAGACAAAGCCATAGCCAGCTCCGTAACGGTCATCCCCCGGCCGGTAGTCAAGAGGGTATCCGAACGCTACATCGCGGGAGAGAAACTCGACGACGCGGTGAATACGATCCGGGAGCTCCACCGGGCGGGCTGCGTCGCGACGGTCGATGTGCTCGGCGAGACCTCGGATAACAAACGCGAAGCTTCCGAGAAACTCCAGGAGTACAAGAGGGTGCTCGACGCCCTGGACGAGCACGATCTCGACTCGGGTATCTCGGTCAAGCTGACCGGGCTCGGGTTGTTCTTCGACGAGGAGCTGTGCCGGGCGAACCTGGAGGAGATCGTCGAGTACGCCACTGAGAAGGAGCGCTTCGTGCGCGTGGACATGGAGGACTCTCCATTCACGGCCACGACCATCCAGATAGTCCTCGACCTGCACGAGCGCCACGAAAACATCGGCGCCGTAATACAGGCCTATCTGCGGCGTAGTCTCCAGGACGTCGTGCGCCTGGCCGAGGCGGGAGTCACCGTCAGGCTGTGCAAGGGCATCTACGACGAGCCCCGCCGCATAGCTTACAAGAACTTCCACACCGTCCGGCACCACTACGTCGTTTTACTGGAAGAGCTCCTGAAAAGCGGCGTCTATGTGGGCATCGCGACCCACGACGAGCATTTAGTCCTGCACGCCCAGAGGCTCGTACACCAGCTCAAGGTACCCGATGGCCGCTACGAGTTCCAGATGCTACTGGGGGTGGATGAGGAACTGAGAAACATACTGGTCGAGTCCGGGTACAAGGTGCGGGTTTACGTGCCGTTCGGCGAGGAGTGGTACGAATACTCGACCCGGAGGCTTCAGGAGAACCCCAAGATAGCCCGCTACGTCGCCGAAGACGTCATCCAGAGCATGATAAACACCGTCAAACGATAGAGCC
>JALYGE010000054.1 GCA_030777225.1 Actinomycetota bacterium | reverse complement strand
GAATACCTCTTAACGGGGTATCGAGGGTTCGAATCCCTCCTCCGCTTCCCACCCGAACAGAACCCAAACAAAGAGCAAGAAAAAAGGACCAGGGTTATGCTCCCAGTCCTTTTCAGCCTATACGAAGGGGGATGGACAGCCTGATATCGGCCTCTCGAAGAGGTCCAGGATGCTTTACTGTGCATCCCCCTTCATAGGCTTGTGCTTGGCGCGGTTTAAGCCATGCCGCGCAGCTCTGCAACCATGTCCAGGCCCTGCTGCTTGCACAGGTCCTTGGGGCGCATGATCGCCTGCTCGTCCAATAGGTTGCGGGTGCGAGCCTCCTTCTCCAGGTGACGCTCGATAACGTCAATGGCCCGATCCACGTCCTCGCGGGTGTACTCCCGCGTCTTCTCGTGGCTGATAGTAAGGGTCATATTCTCTGTCACCTCCTTCCTTCGGCGGTTTGGCGGAACTTGTAACTTTTGATCCGCCGAGCTTGGCCTCAGAGTAAAGCCACCCACTACCGTTGTCAAGGATAAATCGAGCTTTTTCTATTGGCCCGCGGGCCGACAATTTTGTACATATATGCACGTCATTTTCGCCCTTCGACGAACGTTCCGTCCTCCAGCCGGGGCACCACCGGCAGGATGTCTTCGGAGAGGCAAAAGTCCAGGTCTCTTTCGTAGCCGAGACGCTTCAGGCGGCGGGCGGCGCTGTTGTTTTTCAAGGATTGTTTCGCATGTCTCAGGTAGAGGTTCGCCACGCGCTCTGCCCGCTCGTCCAGTTTCGCGCCGAATTTCTGGAGATGGTGGAGTATGGCGCCGCTGGCCACTTCATCTTCGGAGGCGCGACGGCCCTCCCAGCAGCAACCGACGACCATGATCTCCGACCCATTTTCCTGTTCCGATAGTTCCCTGGCGAGCGCGTGGGCGTTGACGAAAGCCCCGGTCAGGATAGCGGGGGCTCCCGACGCCGCTTCTACTACGCGCGTTCCGTTCGTTGTGGTGAGGGCCACGGTCGAGCCGGTCGGTACCTCGGCGTTCTGCAGATCTGTAGGAGAGTTGCCGAAGTCGAAGCCTGCGAGCTTCGCGCTGCCGCGCTCACCGACCCGGAAATCCGCCTCTACCATTGCAGCTTCGTCTAGGGAAGCGACGGGTATAACCCTGGCGCCCTTGGAGACGAGAACCGCTACGGTGGTGCTGGCCCGGTAAGCGTCTACGATAACGACCGTCGCCCCGGACGCGGCCGCCCGGCGCGCTCCGGTTGCGCCGCCGGAGTAGCGGGCGATCAAGCCTTCACCCACAATGTCATGCCGTCTTCCACGGACAGACGATTATACGCCCCGGCTATATTCTAATGCGCGAAAAAAGCGGACCTTCGAAAAGGTCCGCCCTGGATAATCAACTCGCGCTGTACAACCTAGCGGCGCAGAATGCGGATCGAGATCCCCAGCCCGATCAGTAGCGCGCCAGCGAGAGGAAGCCCGGAGGGCGCTCCGCCCGTATCCGGGAGTACGGTCAACGCTTCCTCCGGCTCCTGTGCAGGTTCCGGCGCAGATTTGGTCACTATTTCCTCTACAGGAGCCAGCGCTGGCTCGGGCGCAGGCTCGACCACCTCTTCCTCTACACGCTCCGTTTGTGGCGTAGGCGCGGCCGCGATCCCGAATTCGACCCTCTTCTGTACGGTAGAGTTCGGGACCACCAGTTCGGCCGGCGGGCTCAGCAGTGCCTCCGGCTCCGGCTCGGGCGGCAAGACGGGCACCGCGGGCTTGGGAGCCGGTGGTGGCGGCTCGGCGGCGGCTTCCTGAGCATTTACCGGCGGCTCGTATTGATCTTCGGCAGCGTACTGGCCCCAGGCAGCCTCGACAGCGGCATCGCTACCGTTGCCGTTCTGCTGGCGGGCGGGCCTGTTCTGGCCCATCTCCTCCGATGAGCCAGACACCGCCGGCGCAGACTGCTGGGTCGGCTCAGTTGACGTGTCGTTAGAGTTCGGCGCGTAAGGACCGACCGGGACCGAGGGCGCGGCTACCTGCACGTTCACGGTGCCCACGCCGTCGGCGGTCAGACCGATGTACTCGGCCGCTCCCTGGGCGAGGTCCAGGTCTCTTCCCGCCACGTAGGGACCGCGGTCGTTTATCCGAACCACGACCGACCGGCCTTCGTAAGTGACGATCAGCTTCGTGTCGAAGGCGTAAGTCTTGTGGGCCGCCGTGTAACCCGAAGGATCGAAGACCTCACCGTTCGCGGTCAAATTCCCCTCGAAACCCGGACCATACCAGGTGGCCACGAGCTGCTGCGCAGCGACCAGCCGCGCGCAAAACAACAGTAACACCACGCACCCAATAGTCGCCAGGACCCACACAAACGCCTTGCGGGACAGCGAACCAGACGTACCAGCCAATTAATCCCCCCTCCGGAACTTTTACAGGCTGTATGAAACGCTAACTTGGCACAGCTTACCAACATTTGTGACATGGTCAAGACCAGATCGAAATATTTCTCTAACGAAACTAAACAAAAGCGTGCACAAATCGTAATCTGGCTTCATTCGAAGAAGCATGCCGGACGGAAACGTCAGCCACAGTAGAGAGAACTTTTCTACAGCGGGAAGCAGTAGAATGTAGTAGGTATAGGTTCGATGGATTTGCGGCGAGCGAGAGACGAGGGATGAGACATGAAATACCGGAGCCTCGGTAATACAGACATAGAAGTATCTGAAGTTGGTTTCGGCGTGTGGACGGTCTCGACCGGTTGGTGGGGCGAAGTAGATGAGAAACGTTCTATCGAACTTCTGCGCAAAGCTCAGGAGGCGGGCATCAACTACTTCGACACCGCCGACACCTATGGATCCGGCCTCGGAGAGACTATTCTGGCCGACGCCTTCGGCCACATGCGGGACGAGGTCGTGATTTCGACCAAGATCGGCTACGACTTCTACACCCACACGAAGCGCCGCGGCCAGCAGGCGCGCCCGCAAGACTGGTCGGAAAAATTCATCCGCTTCGCCCTCGACAAGAGTCTGGAGCGCCTGAACACCGACTACATAGACTTCCTCCAGCTACACAACACCAAGATGGACGCTGTGGAGAACGACGCGCTGTTCGAGCTCATGGAGGAGTTCAAGCAGGAGGGCAAGGTCCGGGCTTACGGCGCCGCGCTCGGGCCGAAGATCGGCTGGCTCGAAGAAGGCGTCAGGGTAATGCGCGAACGCGACCTGGCGGGCTTGCAGATGATCTACAACCTCCTTGAACAGGATCCCGGCCGGGGCCTGATCGAAGCCGCAAGAGAGACGGACACCTCCCTCGTCGTGCGTGTCCCCCACTCCAGCGGTTTGCTGGAAGGACACTACGACGAGAACACCACCTTCGGCGAGAACGACCACCGTCGTCACCGTCCCAAAGAGTGGCTTGTAGACGGCCTCAAAAAGGTCGAGCGGCTAGACTTCCTAACCGAATCCGGCGAGCGCACCCTGGGACAGGCGGCCCTGAAGTTCGTGCTCGCCGCGCCGGAGGCATCTTCCACCCTCCCCAACATCTACGGCGAGGAGCAAATAGAAGAGTTCGCCGCCACCTCCGAAACGCCGGACCTCACGGAAGAAGAGCTCTCCCGCATAGAGGAGCTCTACGAAACCAACTTCGGCCTGGAACCGGCCGCCAGGAGGTAGCGCATGACGGAAACCCAAACGCAGCAGACCACGACGGAAGAGAAACTCCCGGCCCAGTACATAAACTACCTCTTCTTCAAGCTCGACCCCGCCTGGCGACGTCTGCCGGACGAGGAACGGGAGCGCGGCAAGCAGGAGTTCCTCGAAGCGGCGGAGGAGCGCTCGGCGGAGATGTTGCTCCGGCCGTACTCGCTCATGGGCCTGCGGTCCGACGCGGACTTCATGCTCTGGCGCATCGGCTACGACCTGGACGCCTTCGAGGACATGACCGCCGCCCTGATAAAGACCGGCCTCGGGAAGTACCTCACGGTAACCTACTCGTACTTCGGGTTGGCGCGGCGTTCGATCTACGTCGGAGAGCACACGCCCGGCTTCGAGAACCGCCGCTACATCGTCCCCGGCGAGGGCGAGTACGCCTTCGTCTACCCGTTCGTCAAGACCCGCGCCTGGTACCAGCTTCCTATGGAACAGCGTCAGCGGATGATGAACGAGCACATGCAGATCGGGCGTAAGCACTACCCGGTAAAGAACAACACCGCCTACTGCTTCGGTATCGACGACTACGAGTTCATCCTCTCCTTCGAGGCGGAGACGCCGGAGAAGTTCCAGGATCTCATGATGGAACTTCGCGAGAGCGGTGCCAGCAGCTACACCGAACTCGACACCCCTATCTTTACCTGCCGTCGGCGCTCTTTACCGGAAATTCTCGAAACTTTAGGATAACTAACTTTTTTACCGTAGCGGCGCAAGATTCGACTGGGGTACAATAGGGCATCGCACCAACCATAGCCGGGAGGTCCCCGATTGGCCTTCCGGCTATAACGTTGGTCTTGTGAATCTCTTTTCGCTCTATCTGGACGCGCAGCCTCGGGGCTGTATAATTAATCCCGACATGATTACTCGGATTAATGAAAAGCTGGGGGTACGGGTCACGGAGATGGTCGGCAACACCCCGCTTCTAGAGCTACCAAACATCGCCCGGGAGGTTCCGGGCGTAAGTATTTACGGCAAGGCCGAATGGTACAACCCCGGCGGCTCGGTAAAGGACCGCCCGGCGCTGTGGATGATCCGGGCCGGCGAGGAGAGCGGGGCGCTCACACCGGAGAAGATCATCCTGGACGCGACGAGCGGCAATACGGGCATCGCTTACGCCTGGATCGGGGCTGCTCTGGGCTACAAGGTCAAGCTGTGCATGCCGAAGAACGCCAGCGAGGAGCGCAAGAAGATCCTGCGCGCCTACGGCGTGAAATTCGTGCTGACCGATCCCGGTGAAGGCTCGGACGGCGCGATCCGGGAAGCCCGGCGACTCTATAAAGAAGATCCGGAGCGGTACTTCTACCCGGACCAGTACAGCAACCCGGCCAACCCGCGGGCGCACTACGAGAGCACGGCGAATGAGATCTGGGAGCAGACGGAGGGTGAGATCTCGCACTTCGTCGCCGGCCTCGGCACGAGCGGCACCTTCGTCGGCACGGCCACCCGCCTCAAGGAGTTGAACCCGGAGATAAAGGTGATCTCCTTCGAGCCAGACTCGCCGTTCCACGGCCTGGAGGGCATGAAGCACATGGAGAGCGCCATCGTGCCCGCCATCTACGACCCCACGATAGCCGAGGAGAACCGCCGCACCCCGACCGAGGACGCCTACGACATGGTCAAGCGGGTCGCCCGCGAGGAGGGAATCCTCATCGGCATCTCCGCGGGGGCCGCGGTGGCGACGGCGCTCCAGGTGGCGCGGGAGATAGAGCACGGTACGGTCGTCACCATCCTGTGCGACGGCGCCGACAAGTACCTATCCGAGAGCTTCTGGGAAGAGGACTAGCTTGCCGCTCAAGATCGGTCAGGGGGACGTAGAGAACATCCACCGCCACGCCCGGGAGACCTATCCCGAGGAGTGCGCCGGGGCGATCGTCGGGATGAACACCGGGGAGATGAAGATCGTGGTGGACGTGTGGCCCGCCAAGAACACCCACGAGGACGAACGCTCGCGACGGTTCCTGATCGAGCCCCTAAAGATAAAGAAGTTCGAGGAACAGGCCGATGAGCGGGACATGGACCTGCTCGGGTTCTATCACTCCCACCCGGACCATCCGGCCGAGCCGTCGGAGTACGACCGGGAGCACGCGTGGCCCGGCTGGTCCTACGTCATAACCTCGGTCAGCGGCGAGGAGGTAAAGGACACCCGTTCCTGGGTACTCAAAGACGACCGCTCCGGTTACGACGAAGAAGAGATCGTAGAGTAAAAGAAAGAAGGAGAGTTTCTTATGCCAACGGTAAAGATCCCGACCCCACTACGCCAGTACGCGGGCGGCAACTCCGAAGTCCAGGTCGGCGGAAACACCGCCGGGGAGTCGCTCGACCACCTGACCGAGGAGCACCCCGACCTGCGCCAGCACCTGTACACGGGTGACGGCAAGCTCCGTTCGTTCGTCAACGTCTACAAGGGGGATGAAGACATTCGTTACCTCGAAGGCCAGGACACCGAGGTCTCCGAAAGCGACGAGCTCTCCATCATCCCATCCATCGCCGGTGGCTCCGCCGGGATGCAATGTAAATAGTTTTAGCGTTAGATCTACCCTGCCAGCTTTTTATACCGAGAGGTTTTATTCATGGAGACACGCCAACCGCTAGTACAGACAAACGGGAACATCGAGTTTTCCAACGAAGAGATCGGGCGCTACAGCCGCCACCTCATCATGCCGGAAGTGGCCCTGGAGGGCCAGAAGAAGCTCAAGCAGGCGAAGGTACTGACCATCGGGGCCGGGGGCCTCGGGGCGCCGCTCGCGATGTACCTCGCGGCGGCAGGCGTCGGGACCATCGGCATCGTGGACTTCGACGTGGTGGACGAGTCCAACCTGCAGCGCCAGATCATTCACGGCACCTCGGACATCGGACGCCCCAAGATGGAGAGTGCCCGCGACCGCCTGAAAGACATAAACCCGAACGTGAACGTCGTGGAGTACGAAGAGGCTCTCACGAGCGAGAACGCGCTGGAGATCTTTGCGGACTTCGACATCATCGTGGATGGCACGGATAACTTCCCCACCCGCTACCTGGTGAACGACGCGTGCGTGATCCTTGGTAAGCCGAACGTGTACGGTTCGATCTTCCGCTTCGAGGGTCAGGCGAGCGTGTTCTACGCCGAGGAAGGCCCGTGCTACCGTTGCCTCTACCCCGAGCCGCCCCCTCCGGGTCTCGTCCCGAGCTGCGCCGAGGGTGGCGTGCTGGGCATCCTGCCGGGCGCCATCGGCACCATCCAGGCGACGGAGACCGTCAAGCTCATACTCGGTATCGGGGAGCCCCTGATCGGTCGCCTCCTGCTCTACGACGCTCTGGGCATGAGCTTCCGCGAGATGAAGCTCCGCAAGGACCCGAACTGCCCCGTGTGCGGCGAGAACCCGACGGTCACGGAGCTTATCGACTACCAGGAGTTCTGCGGCATCCCGCAGGCGGCGGCCGCCGAGCAGGAGAACAGGGTGCCGGAGATCTCCGTCCAGGAGCTCAAGGCGAAGATGGACAACGGCGGCATCCAGGTCCTCGACGTGCGTGAGCCGTACGAGTACGAGATCGCCAACATCGGCGCGCCGCTCATCCCGCTGAACGAGCTGCCGCAGCGCTACGAGGAGCTGGACCGGGATCAACCCCTGGCCGTCCATTGCCGCAGCGGCGCCCGGAGCGCCAACGCCGTCAAGCTCCTTCAGGAGCGCGGCTTCGAGAACGTCTACAACGTAGAGGGCGGCATCCTGGCCTGGAGCGAGGAGATTGATCCGAGCATCCCGCAGTACTAGCGAGCGGGAATAAAGCGAACATTATCGGCGGGGCCGCTCCGGTGGCCCCGCTTTTTCGCGACTTTATCCGGCCGGCGATATACTGACTGCGGAAAGGCTCTTCCGCCATGCTACCCGGTTTCACCCTCGATTTGCGCCGGTCTGGAGTCCCGTCTCTAGCACAACTCGTCCCCGAACCGACGCACCACTCTCTAGGGACATGCCCCTATACAATCTCCCGGAGTCGTCGGGAAAATAGGGGCAAAGTTGGGGGCATGTCCTCATGACGCCTGGATACCACCCTCGTAGAGTTCTGATGACGAAGTAAAGCAGAGAACGAAAGGAGTTGCCGAATGGTGTCCAAAAATCTTACCCGGTGGGGGGCTTGCGGCCATGCGGGGCAGCGTGCTCGGGATAGTGGTCGCCCCCATCATCACCTCGGCCTACTCTCTGTCTGAACAAGGCGGTGCCGAGTTCGCGCCGCCGTGGGAGCCGACGCTGAGCGAATCGCTAGGTTTCCTGTTCTCGTTTGCTTCACCGGAGGCTGTCTACGCCACATACGGAAAGCTGTGCTTCCTGGTTTTCCTCGGTTTCTTGCTAGGTCTGGTCGGCCTCTACAATCGACGGAGGGGCCACACCGGAAGACTTGAGAAATGGGGCTTCAGACTGTCCTTTGTGGGGCTGGCATTGAACCTCTTGGGGAACCTTGGCGACTACTGGTATCAGGGAGGATTGGTGGAGTCCACACCCGACTTCCTCGGGTTCTTGCTGGGTACCCTGCTTGGTATGTTCATCCTGACGATTGGATCTCTTATGCTGGGCATTGCCCTGCTGCGAGCGGGTGAGGGGCCGCGTCTTGGAGCATGGCTACTCGCTCTCGCAGTTCTGGGCTACACTGTGTTGGGCTTTCTCGGATTCGAAAACCTCCCGAGTATGCCGGCGCTGTGGTTCTGTTTTGCTTGGTTGGTGTTGGGGTATTTTCTCTGGTTTCGCGGAGGTAATAAGGCTCAACAAACTACGCGGGCAGCGTAAAGAACTTTGCCCATGGTACGAGGCAGGCCGGTTGATCGGATACTGTATCGCCGCTTGTATGTTTCCCGAACGGCGAGCCTCTTGTAAAGTAAGTAGTGAGGCCGGAGGTCGAGCCGCCTCAAGCGGCGATACAAGGGGAGACATTTCAAAGGTGAATCTCGACGCAGACCCACAGAGTCAGGAGAAAACCTTGCTTCGATATCCGCTGATTCAGTGGTCTGTGCCTACTTTGCCGCGGATACAGACTTCGTACACCAATGGTCCGGAGAACAAAACAGCAGGATGAAAGCTCGCACCGCTGCCATAGTCGCTTGGCCGCTCGGCGGGCTGGCCGCAATATTAGGGATGTTATCGCTGCTGCTTCTGGCGGTCAACCACGCCGATCTCGAAGCAAACGTCTACGATCACTGGCTCGCCGACGCAATCGTGGCCATGGTCTTTCCGGTGGTGGGAGCACTTATCGTGTCCCGCCACCCTGATAATGCTCTCGGTTGGATCTTTTGCGTCACGGGTCTCGCGTTCGGGCTTGCGAGGTTTGCGTCCGAGTACGCCAACTACACCCTCATCACTGAACCGGGCGCGCTGCCCGGTGGCGTTACTGCTGCTTGGATCAACTCGTGGACCACGTACATAGGCTTTCTCTCCCTACCTTTCATACCGCTGCTGTTTCCCGACGGTCGGCCACCGTCACGCCGTTGGCGGCCGGTAGCATGGCTGACCGCAGGCGCCGTTGTGCTGGTGTCGGTCTCTCGTGCCTCATGCCCGGTCCCTTGGAGGAACACCCATCGATTAGTAACCCGCTCGGCGTTGCGAATGCTCGTCCCCTGTTTGAGCTGCTCGTAGACGTAGGGACAGCGATCTTCTTCGTGTCTCTGTTCGCTGGTGTAGCGTCCTTAGTCCTACGATTCAATCGCTCACGAGGAGATGAACGACAGCAACTCAAGTGGTTCGCCTACGGGGCTGTCTTACTGATCTCTGCGGAAATATCTAAAGCCGTGAATAATGGACTTCATGGAGAAGACGTTATCGAGCCAGGCTACTGACTGGCGAGAGGGCCGGCGACTGAGAGCCTTCGAACTCAAGCAAGAGGGT
>JALYGE010000053.1 GCA_030777225.1 Actinomycetota bacterium | reverse complement strand
GTATTCCGTTCGGTCCTATCTCAGTAGAATGGTCGGTTCAGTAGGCTAGCGCATCACTCATTTGCTGTATTTATTACCAGTACATTTGCCCCATGTATATAATGCTTCCTCTTATGGAGATCCTCGTAACAAACTGCTGTGAGGTACCTGCACTTCCAGAAAGCCGCCGGTTGCCTAATCCCTAACCGCACTCGGGTCAAGGCTTTTGATCTTCACTGTAGTCACCCGCCCTCAGTGGTGTCAAAAGTGGTGTCAAGGACTCCCGGATCGTCTCCGGGAGTCTCATATATTCAGTGGATTACCTTTGTGTATCGGCAATCCGGAAGTGCGCCTGGAAGGATTTGAACCTCCGACACCCGGTTTAGGAAACCGGTGCTCTATCCCCTGAGCTACAGGCGCATCAAGACCCTAGTTTAGCGCAATAGCCGACGAGCACCAACCGTTCTCCCTACGCCTCTAGACGAGGTCTGTCCCTTTCTGGTACTGCATAGCGAGATAGTTTCGTTTTATGCAACAGGTGTTTTTTGATGTAAGATTTGTTGAATGATCCGTTCGGAGCGCGTATTATTCTCTATTACAGCCGGATATAGGAAAGGTTACAAGCATTTCTTTGCATCCGGCGGTCGGGTTGCAGCAAGTCTGCGGTCCGAAGACACAGCAGGCTACTAAAGGAGAGAGCCACGGAAGCTAACGATGGGGGTCGGGAAACCGTCATTCGGGTAGAAGACCTCTCGAAGGTCTTCGGTCGTCGGAGCAAGCAGGCATTAGAGATGCGTCGCGAAGGCAAGAGCAAGGCCGATGTCGAGAAGGAGACCAACTCGACGATCGGGGTCTATGATGCCAATTTCGAGGTTTACCAGGGTGAAATCTTCGTGGTCATCGGGCTTTCGGGTAGTGGTAAGTCCACGCTGCTCCGGTTGATAAATCGCCTGATCGAGCCGACCGAGGGTGAGGTCTACCTGCACGGCGAGCTGATCTCCAGGATGCCCATGAAGCAGATCCGGCAGATCCGGCGGAAGAAGATCGGGATGGTCTTTCAGCACTTCGGGCTCCTGCCGAACCGCACGGTTCTGGACAACATAACCTTCGGGCTGGAGATTCAGGGCGTTCCCGAGAAGGAGCGCAAGAAGGCCGGCGAGGAGACGTTGGAGATGGTCGGCCTGCATGGTCAGGGCAACAAGCAAATAACCGAGCTCTCCGGCGGCATGCAGCAGCGGGTCGGGCTCGCGCGGGCGCTAGCCACCGAGCAGGAGATACTGCTCATGGACGAGCCATTCAGCGCGCTGGACCCCCTGATCCGGCGCGACATGCAGAACCTGTTCCTGGACATCCAGGGTGAGATCAAGCGCACCGTCCTCTTTATTACCCACGACCTGGACGAAGCCCTGATGCTTGGCCACCGGGTTGCGATCATGAAGGACGGTGAGATCGTCCAGATCGGCACCCCCGAAGAGATACTCACAAACCCCGGCGACGAGTACGTCGAGCGCTTTGTCGAGGATGTGGACTATGCCAAGGTTCGCTACGTGGACACCGTTATGGTCAAGCCGAAGGAGGTCGCCTACGATGGCGAGGGGCCACGGGTGGTTTTGCGCCGGATGAAGCAGGCCGGTCTCTCGGAGATCATGGTGGTAGACGACGAGCGGCACCTCATCGGTATCTGTGAGGCCGAAGAGGTCGCCAGGATGGTTGAGCGGGAAGAGCAGAAGCTCGACGGCGCGGTGGACGAGACGGCGCCGAAAGTGGAGCTTGGTACGCCCCTGCGCCAGGTGCTGCCGCTCTTTGTCGACCGGGAGCTGCCGGTCGCCGTGGTGGACGAGAACAACCGGCTGAAGGGCGTAGTCGTCCGCGGCGCGCTCATAGCCGGGCTAACCACCGGCACTGAGTCCTCAGAGGATGAAGAAGGCTTGGAGGAAGAGCCGCAGACCAGCCGGGTAGGGTCCGAGGAGAGGGGGGAGTAGATGCTGGCATTCTTGCAGGCCGAGTTCATCCCCCGCATACCGCTCGACGCCTGGACCGAGATCGCCGTGGGCTGGTTGACGGACACGTTCGGCTGGTTGTTTAGTCCGCTACAGGTAGTCCTTGACACCGTCGTGGGGACGTTGGCGTTTGTCCTCGCGGCTCCCCCGGCGCTGTTGACCATCGCTGTTCTGACCGTGATCGCTTTCTTCATGGCGAGCTGGCGGGTGGCGCTGTTTACGGGGCTTGGGCTGCTTTTCATGATCACCCTGGATCTGTGGGACGCGACGATGTTCACCCTGGCTCTGATACTGGCCGCTACGGTTGCTTGCCTCGTGTTGGGCATACCCCTGGGAATAGCCGCCGCGAAGTCCCCCTCCTTGCAATCCTCTCTCAGGCCCGTTCTCGACATCATGCAGACGATGCCACCGTTCGTGTATCTGGTTCCTTTCGTCGTCGTGCTGGGCATTGGGAACCCGCCAGCCCTGGTGGCGACCGTGATCTTCGCCATGCCGCCCGCGGTCCGGCTCACCATGCTGGGCATTCAGCAGGTCCCCGGGGAGACGGTGGAGGCGGCCCAGGCATTCGGCGCCACCCCCTGGCAGACGCTCTTCAAGGTAGAGCTACCGCTCTCGCTGCCGACGATCATGGCCGGTGTCAACCAGGTCATCATGCTCTCGCTCTCCATGGTGGTCATCGCCGCCCTCTCGGGGGCGGACGGGCTCGGGGTTCCGGTGGTGACGGGGCTCAGCTCGCTCGACGTTGGGCAGGCCCTCGTTGGCGGACTCGGGATCGTCGTCATCGCGATCATCCTGGACCGGACCACCAGAAGCCTCGCGGAGAGGGAGCCGGGAGGCAAGAAGAAGGCGGCGAAGTGAACTGAACGAGTGAGAGCTTCGTATGTATAGAAACAAAAGCAAAAAGGAGCAAGAGATGCACAGTAAGTTTAGTCGGAAGGACATGCTGAAGATGAGCGGGGCCGCGCTCGCCGGGGCTTCGCTGCTCGGTGTGGCGGGTTGCGGGAGCGGCGGTTCCGGTTCTTCCAGCGACAACAGCAACAAGACCCTGACCCTCGGCGACATCGGGTGGACGGAGAGCATCGCCGTATCCAACCTGACGAAGGTCCTCTTCGAGAACGATCTCAACTACAGGAGCATAGAGCTCAAGACGCTCGACGTGAGCCTCCTGTTCAAGGGGGTTGCCGGCGGCGACCTTGCTGCTTTCCAGGACGTGTGGATGCCGAACCATAGAAGTCTCCTCAACAACGTCAAAGATCAGGTCGAGCACCTGAAGCCCTGGTTCCAGGGCGAGACGCAGTTCGGCTTGGCCGTACCGAGCTACATGGAGGTCAAGAGCCTGGCGAACCTGAACGACTCTCCGGCCGAGGTGATCATCGGCATAGAGCCAGGCACCCCGATGGTTAAGCGGGTCGACGAGCATGTGATCCCGGCCTACAATCTCCAGATAGAGCAGAAAGCCTCCAGCACCGCCGGGATGCTCTCCGAGATGGAGCGGCGCTACCCGAAGAAGAGCCCGTTCGTGTTCATGCCCTGGTGTCCGCACTGGATGTGCAACGAGTACGACTTCCGCTTCCTCGAAGACCCGAAGGACGCCCAGGGAAACCTGAACGACCCTGCTACCATCTCTACTATAGTCAACGGGAATCTACCCAACGAAGATCCGACGGCCTATGCGTTCATGAAGGCGTTCACTTTGAACGAAGAGCAGCTCAACTCGCTGGAGAACGAGATTCGCAAGGCAGGCGACGACGCGGTCAAGGGCGCGACCCAGTGGGTCGAGCAGAACCGGAGTGTCGTCGAGCCCTGGCTTGATGCCGCGAGGAACGCCTAGCACCTTATACGGGTAGGGAACACGCAAAGCCGCGAAACAGATATTGTAGGGCCTGCGAGAAGCCTGGCTGAGAGGTCGGCTTCTCGCAGACCGCCTGCGCGCCCGGCAAAAGGGCGGTGTAGACGCTTTCTAACGGTGGCGTTGGTTCTGGCGCTAGGTCTGTTCGTTTCCGGTTGCGGCGCGTTTGGCTCCGCCCGACAGCTCAGCCTCGAACACATGGGCTGGGATGAGAACGTGGCCGTCTCTACCCTGACGAAAGTTTTGCTGGAAGAAGAGCTGGGTTACGAGGTGGAGCTCAAGCTGGCGGAGAACCTGGATTCCGTCTTCGAAGACGTCGCAAATGGCGAATCGGACGCCTTTCAGGACGTGTGGTTGCCCAATCACGAGCAGCTTCTCGAAGGTGTGGAGGATGACGTCGAGTTGCTCGAGCCCTGGTTTGAGGGAGAGACCTCTTACGGCATCGCTGTACCCTACTACATGCAGGTAGACAGCCTGGCGGAGCTAGACCAGGCCGGGACCGATCAGATAATAGGGATCGAGCCCCGGTCGGCTTTCCATCCGCAGATTACCAGAGAGGTCATACCGGCCTACGACCTGGACGTTCACCTCGTCGAGTCCAGTACCCCCGCGATGCTCGCCCAACTAGAAGAGGCATACAAGTACAAAGAGCCTATCGTCTTTCTGGCGTGGTCGCCGCACTGGATGAACGGCAAATACAGGCTCCGCTATCTCAAAGACCCGAAAGACGCCCAGGGCGTATTCAACGACCCGGCCAGGATTTCCTCTATAGTCCGCAGAGACTTGGCTGAAGACGATCCCACAGCTTACGAGTTTCTGAGAACCCTCTCTCTTAGCGACGAAGAAGTGGTCGAGATAGAGCTTAGCATCAACGAGAGAGGCTCCAGAAACCCGGTAAGGGGCGTAGAGGCCTGGGTCTCGCAGAACCGGGAGGTCGTACAACCCTGGGTAGACGCCGCCCGCGACGCTGAAGGGGCCTAGATCCAGCTAGGCTGTGAGGTCGGCGGGTTCCAGACGATGCTCGCGCAACTCCTCGTAGTACGGTAGGCAACGCTCGTAAGTCTTCTGCAATTCCTGCGGCAACTCTACTTCTTTCTGAGGCGTTTCCTCTATACTCGTGCTCTCCTGCGCGTCGGTGTGCCACTCTTCCCACATCTCCCACTGAGGGACCTCGCGTTGTTCCCAGGTGAGTGCCTCCGGTTTGTGGGGGATGTTCAGCCCGTGACAGTAGGCGGCTATCGTGCCTTCGGTGTTGGACGAGAGATCTGCGGCGTCCACCACGATCGGCTCTTGCCCGACCTCGACCGAGTACCGGAAGAACCTGTGAAGCTGCTCGAAACCGGCTTCTTCGAAAGTGAAGTCCGGCCACATCTTGTAGAAAGATGAGAGGACCTGTTTCGGTTCCCGGATAAGGAACGTATTGCGAAAGTTCTTCACGAAGTCCCGGTCCATGAAACCCGCCGTATGATAGGCCATGTCCTTGAAAAAGACGGGTTTGCCTTTCTCTGACAAGATATTCGACAACACTTTCTCCGGGCGGTGCTCTTCTTTGGGTTCTTCGTCAGAATAGCGGTCGCTGCGCCGTTCTTCGCTGAAGTAGTAAGAAGCGGCGAAAGGTTCGTGAAATACCTCGAAGTCTTCCCGCTCTACGAAGATGCGCTCGAAGGCGGTGGAGACGGACCGGGGGGTGGCCCACAGCGCCACGGGTTTATCTGCCAAGTGCTTTCCCCTCCTCTATCCTGATATGAGCTTCTGGAGCCTGTCCCGAACGGCTTTTATCGGGATGCGTTCCTGTTCCATCGTATCCCGGTCGCGGATGGTAACCTGCTCGTCTTCCAGGGTGTCGAAGTCCACCGTTACGCAGAAGGGTGTGCCGGCTTCGTCCTGGCGCCGGTAGCGGCGACCGATGGAACCACCGTCGTCGTAGAAGATGCGGTAGTCGCCCTTGAGGTCGTCGTAGAGTTCGCGGGCGACGGTCGGGACGGGCTCCTTTTTGGAGAGCGGGAACACGGCGGCCTTTACCGGCGCGATGCGCGGGTGCAACTTGAGCACGGTGCGCTCTTCGCCCCGGACCTTCTCTTCGGTGTAGGCGCCCACGAGAAAAGCGAGCGCCATGCGGTCCACGCCCCCTGCGGGCTCTACCACGTAGGGGACGTAGTTCTCGTTCTTGGCCTGGTCGAAGTACGAGAGGTTTTCGCCGGAGAACTCGGCGTGTTGTTTTAGATCGTAGTCGGTGCGGTTGGCTATGCCTTCGAGCTCCGACCAGCCGGCGAATGGGAAGTTGTACTCGACGTCCACGGTGCGTTTGGAGTAGTGGGAGAGCTTCTCTGCGGGGTGTTCGTAGAGACGCAGGTTCGCCGGTGCGAGGCCGAGGTCTGTATACCAGTTCATGCGCTCTTCGATCCAGTGCTCGTGCCACTCCTCGTCGGTGCCGGGCTCGACGAAGAACTCCATCTCCATCTGCTCGAACTCCCGGGTGCGGAAGATGAAGTTGCCCGGCGTGATCTCGTTCCGAAACGACTTGCCGATCTGTGCAATCCCGAACGGCACCTTTACCCGGCTGGTCTGCACCACGTTCTTGAAGTTGGTGAAGATGCCCTGCGCCGTCTCGGGCCGCAGGTACGCCACATTTTCCGGGCTCTTTACCGGCCCCGTGTAGGTCTCGAACATCAGGTTGAACGGACGTACCTCGGCGAAGTCCCGTCCGCCGTCTACCGGGTCCTTTATGCGGTCATCGCCCTGGATGATCTTCGTCATCTCCTCGGCTGACAGCCCCTCGGCGTCTTGGCCCGTAGCCTCTTCTATGAGGTGGTCCGCCCGGTAGCGACGCCCCGACGTGCGGCTCTCTACGAGCATGTCGTTGAAGGTGCCCACGTGCCCGGAAGCCTCCCACACCCGCGGGTGCATGATGATGGCGGCGTCCACTCCGACCACGTCGTCGCGCATGTGGACCATGCTGCGCCACCACTCGTCCTTGATGTTGCGTTTCATCTCGACGCCCAAAGGCCCGTAGTCGTAGGAGGAGCGGATGCCGCCGTAGATCTCCGAACTCTGGTACACGAAGCCCCGGCGTTTGCAGAACGAGACGATCTTCTCCATGCTAACCGATTGCGACAAGCGTTCCCTCCGAAACTCTAAACACGTTGCATATTGGAATCCAGAGAGTATAGCTCAGGACGGGACGAGGTTTAACGAAGGGTCGGCGGCCTGAGTTATAATGTTCTAATGGAAACGTTACTCGCTGCCGGCACCGGCGCCGGGCTCTCATCCGTGGCAGGGCTGAGGGCCTACCTGCCGCTCGCGCTCGTCGGGCTCTTTGCCCGGATCGGGCTGTTCGACTTGCCGGCGCCCTTCGATTTTTTGGACAACTGGGTTGTCGTGGTGACGCTGCTCATACTCGCGCTGGTCGAGGGCGTGCTGGATAAGATTCCGGCCCTCGACACCGCCGTGGACGTGGTACAGACGCCGGTGCGCATCGTGGCCGGCGCGGTGCTATTCTCGGCGGCGCTCGAAGCCGGCCTGGACCCTGCGGCCATTCCCGAGTTGGCCGCGGGCGGCGGGATCGCCGGCGTGGTCGCCGTGCTAAAGGCCGTCCTGCGCCCCCCGGCAAACGTATCTACCGCCGGGGTGTCGGCCCCGTTTCTTAGCGGTGTCGAGGACGTGGTAGCGCTGGTAGGTGGGATTATCGCTATACTGGTACCGCTCATTTCGCTGTTGCTGGTGGCCTTTCTACTGTTTGTTTTCTACCGCATCAGGAAACGCCGGGGGAGAAAATACGGGGGACTCCGAATTCTCGGCGATTAGGGCCGTCGGCTCTCTCAAAGGGGCCTGGTCATAAGGAGGCTGCTCATGGATGAGCGGGAAATCACTATAGTCAAGGAAGGACGAGAGACCCCGTTCTCGCGGGGCATCCTGGCGCAGACGCTCGCCCAGGCCGGCGCCCGGATGGAGCTCGCTTACCAGATTTCCAGCGAGGTCCGCTCGGAGCTTCTGGCCGAAGAACGCTTCGTGGTGGAGGAAGAAGAGGTGATGGCCCGCGTGCGGTCCAAGCTCCAGACCACCGACGCCATGATCGTCAGCCGGCTCGACAAGTGGCGGGTGTTGCGCGAGTCTACCGAGCCTATAGTGGTACTTATTGGTGGAGCGACCGGGGTCGGGACGAGCACTCTGGCGGCGGACGTGGCCCGAAGGCTCAACATCCAGAGCGTTATCGGGACGGACGCCATACGAGAGGTGTTGCGGCGCGCGATCAGCCCGGAACTCCTCCCGATTCTTCACAAGAGCTCTTACGGTATAAAGTCGGAGGACATCCGGGTCCCCGTGGCCGAAGAAGAGCGGGTGCTCTACGGTTACCGGGCGCAAGCCTCGCAGGTCTCCGTAGGGGTGGAGGCCATCGTCGAGCGGGGTCTCAAAGAGGGCACCAACCTGGTGATAGAAGGCGTTCACCTGGCGCCGGAAATCTTGTTGCACCGCTACCAGGAGCATCCGAACGTCTGTTCACTCGTGGTCTACCTCTCCAATGAGGAGATGCACCGCGACCGGTTCCAGGTCCGGGCGCTCGGCACCTCGATGCGGCGTCCGGCCGCGGAGTACATCGCCCACTTCGAGGAGATACGCCAGATCCACGACTACATCCTGGAGAGCGCGCTGCGGCTGAACGTGCAGGCGGTGGAGAACCTCGCCATAGAAGCCACCTCGGATGCCGCCGTCGAGATAGTGGCGAGCCGGGTATCGGGCATAGCAGCCAGGGCCCGAACTCAGAGCGCCTCCATCCTTGTGGACTCCAGCACGCGCCGGTAGCCGGGCACTTCGGACGATAAACGATAGAATATCCGTAAGTAGCCCAGGAGGTACGGAGCGGTGATCGATAAGCAGCGGCTGAGAACTTTACTGCTAGGAGGCGCCATCGGGGCCCTGGCCGGGGTGCTGTTGGCGCCGCGAAGCGGTCGGGAGATGCGGAGTAACATCGCCAACCGGGCCGGAGAGGCCCGGGAGAGAGGCCGGGAAACCTACTTCGAGGCCAGCGAACGTTTGCAAGAGAGGCTCGCGGAGACCCGCGAAGGGACCTCTAGCCACCTCGCGCCAGAGCCGGGAGCATCTGTAGGAGTTGACACACCTCCAGAAGAACCGGTGGCTTTTACCGAACGACCGAGGCTCCGCGAAGTCTCCAGCGAAAGTTATGAGGAGGACTTCGAGGGCGAAACAGCCGACACGCGGCCGGACGAGCTTCGCAAAAAGGTACAGGAAACCAGGGCCCGGCTCCGGGCGCGACTGGAAAGCTCCGGGCGCGGCGACTCGCAGGGGGACCAGGATGAGTAGCGCGTTGCGCAGTGTAGGCCGGGAGTCCTGAGTTGGTGAAGCCTATGTCTTTCGTCACTACGGTAGGGGAGATCGAGCCGCGAGACGCCGGCGAGTCGGCGGAACTGGCGGCGGCGATTTCGTACTGGAACGAAGATGCCTGCTCGCCGGAAGAGTGGTTGCGCTGGGTAGCGGATTGCTGGGGGCCCGCCGGGCTGGCAATGCGGCGGGGTGAGGAGATGCTCGGATTTGCGGTCTTTTGCCCGGCAGAGTTTGTTCCTCGCGCCGGACGGTTTTCGGTGGAACTCTCCGACAGAAATACCGTACTATTAGCCTACGTTGGCGGTGATCGACGCGCCAAAAAACACCTGCTCGTCCGGATGTTCAAGGACCTACGTCATCGGGGAATAGCGGGTGTCGAAGCGGTCGCCAGCGACTTCGGGGTCTCCCAGCACGTCTCGACCCGCTTTCTGCTAGAGAACGGCTGGCGTCCGATGCGCCAGGTTAGACGTCTGGGACGCTCCTATACGCTGATGCGCGCCGATCTGGGGAGCGCCGTCGAAGTGGGGGAGCTAGCTCGGGGCATTATCGGCCGGGTGAAACTTCCGAAGCTAAAAAACGCGCCCCCCATGCCCGGCGGGGCTTGCGTTCAGACGGAATCTTCATTCCAGCCTTCAGGTGGAACTGTCCTCAGCAAGCGGCAAGACGGCGGTCTTGACCACTGAGATACCTTCTGGTGTCGTCGCCTGAACCTCCAGAATCGTCCGGTTCCGTCCCTCGCTGCCCGCTTGATAGGTACTTTGGTTTCGGGGTTCCGAAAAGGGGGAGAGGTCTAACGAGAACTGAGCCGTCTTGGATCCCCCGGCTTTCAACTGCTCTATCTCTGCCCGGTAGTAGCGGGACCTGGATAGCGCCGTGTCCTCCGACGATACCCGGAGCGTGAGGTTTACCTTCGAGAAAGCGCTTTCGCCCTGGTTACTCACGACCAGAGAGAAGGCCTGATCCGGACGCGCCTCGAAAGATTCTAGCTGTTCCTTGCCCATTTTTAACTCTAGCGGTAGGCTGGCGCTGGAGGAAGATGGTCTCGACTCCAGACTACGTTCGGAGGCGTTGCTCCCGAGGTTTGCCAGCAGCAGGAAAGCGCCTGCCGTAACAAGGAAGGCCACGACGGTACCAAAAACCCAGACGAGAAAACCTCTCATTCGGCAACACTTCCGGTCGGGCTCTCGATAGCTACTTCGTAGAGGTTATAGAAGTCCGTGACCAGGGTGCCTACGGGGGCTGAATAAACCTTTGGTTTAGATAGGACCGCGCGGGCGACGATGACGACGCTGCTGCCGTCAAAAGACCATGCCAGGTCCGCCGTGGCGGTCTTTATCTGCATATCCTCGTTGCTCGTGACGGCCTCCAGGTTCTCTGAGGCGAGGTCGAGAACATACAGGTTCTCAGAAGAACTCGGGTTGCGGCGGCCGATCACCGCCAACCGTTCTCCTTTGGGGTCCCGCTTCAGGTTCGAGGTTACGAAATCATCGCCGATACCGGGCGCGAGCTCGGGTGTCGTTGACCCCGAGGGCACCCGGTAGAGGTCAAAAGGAGCCGCGTCTCGTTCCAGAGACTCTTCTTCACCGGCCGCGTAGTAGATCCCATTTTTTGTCCACTGGGGATCTCCAATAATTTCCATACCCTCTTCCAACCGCGCTATCCGCTGAAGGTCACTCCCCGGAAAAGAGTAAGCGTGTATCTCGAACCGGTTGGATGTCGCATCCCTAACGGCGAGTACTGCCATATCTCCTGCCGGAGAGACCGACATCCCCGTAACCTCGCCTTCTACAGCAGCCGCGAGGGGCTGTACGTTTCCGCCGGCTTCTGCGAGGGTGAGCCTGCTTTCCGCGCCCTCTTCGACGGCCAGGAGCACCCACTCACCCGCAGGCCCGGAAGCCATTATTTTGGCTCCGGGGGAGATTCTATTGACTTCCAGCGAGCCCTCCTTCGGGCTGGTTTCATAGAAGGCTAGAGGACCTGATGAGGATGGGGTTCCGGGAGCCGATCTAGAGTCCGCCCCCAGGATAGCCAGGCTGTTACCGGAGGACATCCAGGTAACCGTCAGAGCTTTGAAGTCTTTGGTGGTCCGGCGTTCGAAGTCCTGGTCGTCGGGAGCCTTGTCTACGACGTAGCCATCTACGGTGAAAGCGATCCGCTCGCCCGAGGGACTCCAGCTAGGAGAGCCTTTCACGCCGGGACCGGAGCTCAGGGGCCTAACGCCGGGCCCCAACCCTACCTCAGACTGGCTTTGAGGGTCTGTCCTGGGCGGAATAGACAACTCCCGGGGTTCGTTGAAGCACCCGGCAAATAAGAAGCTAGCGAGCAAAAGCGCGATAAAGTTGGCCCTACCGATCACACGGTGTCTAGCTCGCATGGTTCGCGGAGCGTGAATTGGTGGATTTAGGGAGCCGGATGCTGAAGGTGGATCCCACACCCACCTGGCTTTCGACAGAAATGTCTCCGCCGTGCATCGCTACGATCTCCTTCGCGATAGACAGGCCGAGACCGCTGCCGCCGGTGGCCCGCGAACGGTCTTTGTTTACCCGGTAAAAGCGTTCGAAGAGCTGTGGCAGGTCTTCCTCCGGGATACCGACTCCGGTGTCTTTTATGCGGACGGTCATGAAAGACTCGTCCTCGTCTATAGAAACGTCTACGCGGCCCCCAGGGTCGGAGTACTTGATGGCGTTGTCCAGCAGGTTGAGAAAAACCTGGTAGAGTTTCTGGCTGTCACACATGCACTGGTGCTCGATGCCGTTGGCGTCGAAGTGAAACTCTATACCGAACCTCTCCGCTTTCGACTGCAGGCTATCTAGTGAGCTTTGTATTACGGAGTCCAGGTTTGTGGGAGCCGCCTCCAGAGAGTACTGCCAGGAGTCCATCTGGGCCAGCACCAGCAGTTCCTCGACCATCGCCCTTATGCGTTTGAGTTCCTGATCCGCCAGCTCCAGGGCCCGGTGTTCCAGCGGGTCCAGCTTCTCTCGCGCCCGCTCCATAAGGTCCACGGCGCTCTGGATGGTCGTTAGCGGCGTGCGGAGCTCGTGCGAGACGTCTGAGACGAAGGCCGTCTTCGCCCGTTCCAGGGCCCGGTGCTCGCTTATGTCCCTGACCGCCAGGATTATTCCGGTGTTCTGGGTGTCCGGGCTATCGTCCCGGTTCATCTGCGCCGCGTAGGTCCAGTAGCTGTTGTCGTCCTGTTCGACCTCCCGCACCGCCGTGCCCTTTGCGGAGGCCTCGCGCACGCAGCGTAGAATCTGATGAGGAATACCTATATCCGCCAGGGGACGGCCGTAGTCGTTGGTGTAAACACCCAGCATCCGGGCCGCGGCCGGGTTTGCCATTGTCACCCGTTCTTCGGAATCGGTTGCTACCACGGCCTCGGGGGTGGATTCGAGAACGGCCTCCAGGCGGCTTTTCTGCTCCTGGATCTCGCCCACGTAGTGTTCGACTTCTCCTGCCATGTAGTTGAAGGCCCGCGCAACCTCACCCAGCTCGTCCTCACGCTCTACGGGCACGGGGGTGTAGTCGCCGGAAGCCACTCTTATAGCCGCGTCCCGGGTTTTGGAGAGCGGCCGTGTTATCTCGCGTGAGAGCAACAAGCTGCCCGCAGCCGCGAGGAGTATGCTGGTCCCGATCGCGCCGAGAATACCGTAGCGAAGAAAGGCGAGTGTCTGATCCAGCTCGTCCTGCGGCGAGTTGTAGACCATGACCCCCTGCGAGGTTCCGTCGGAGCCGGCGAGCGGCCAGACGGCTATGTAGCGCAGGGGACCGCTACGGGGAATGAGTCGTCCGCCAGAGGACGACCGCAGAACCCTGTCTACCGTCTCCTCTGTGAGCCCCGTCCGATCGTACGCCTCTTCGGGGAGTAGAGCATCTCCGAGGCCGTTCCTGGCAGCCAGAGGTTCTCCGTTGGGACCCACGTAAAGCACCCCTAGCCCCGTTGACTGCGCCACCTGCTGTACGAGTTCTTCGGCGTAGGTGTCGGGCTCCGGGAGGGTTCTGTCTCTGGGGTTGCGCAGGCCCTCCAGGAAATCCTCCGCCCCGGCATTGGCCGTGCTGGAGCGCTGGGCGAGCAGATCCCTCTCTATCTCCACGAGCCGGTTTCCGGCGAAATAGTAGAGTACGAGCCCGATGACCAGGCTCGTGACGGCGGAGATGCCGACGAGCGCCATAAAGACCCGGGCTCTAAACGAGAGCCCCGACGAGAAACCTTTCTTGCGCTTTATCGCTATCACAGGCCTCCGGGAGAACTCCTCTATAGTGTCCTGGTAGCCCGATAGCCCACGCTGGGCACGGTCTGAATGATCTCCGGCTTCGATGGGTTGCTCTCTACTTTGTGCCGGAGCCGGGAGATGTGAACGTCTATGTACCGGCTCGCCAGGTAGTGCGAACTGGTCGAGACGGCGTCAGATATCTGGGCTCGCGTAAATGCCTGGCCGGGCCGCCGGATAAGTAGCGCCAGGATTTTGAACTCCGTCGGCGTCAAGTCCAGGGGCTCACCATCCCGGGTCACGGTGTAACCGTCAGGGTCCAGCTCCAGAGGACCGAGCTTGAGGACGCGGCCCCGTCCGTTGTGTTGCCGGAGACGGCGCAAAATGGCTCGTATCCGCGCGAGAAGCTCTTTTGTGTCGAATGGCTTGGTTATATAGTCATCCGCCCCGAGCTCCAGGCCGACCACCTTATCCACCGACTGGCTTTTGGCGGTGAGCATCACCACGGGCACGTCGGTCTGCTCCCGCATCTTCTTCAACACTTCGAACCCGCTCATCTTAGGCAGCATAACGTCGAGCACGACGAGGTCCAGCCTCTCTCGACCGACTACCCGGAGCGCCTCATCCCCGTCTTCAGCGGTCAGCACCCGGTACCCCTCAGAAGCGAGCACTATGGAGGTTACCTCCAACAGCGCCGGATCATCATCAACCAGTAGGATAGTCTCGTCCAAAATCCTCGCAGAACCTCCCGTACTCCATAAACCAGTTTCCAGTGCTTAATCCTACCTCATAGACCCCTCGTTATGGACCCCTGCCACCCTCCAACGGCATATACTGGGTCCTCTTATGCTGCGAATCGAGGGTTTGCTGCATCCTCAGCCCGGCATTTTCCTGGAGCCGTGTGAGATCGTCACCTGGAACGACTCTACCGGCTTCCACTAACTATCTCAAAACCCTGTGATCGGTTACTATCCTCGGCGATCCTAGCAAAAAGGAGGCTCCGGTGACCGAACGCCCACCCAAAGAGAAGCTGCTTCCAACGATCTGGCGCGTGCCGGATGAGCTGTGGAAGAAGATCGAACCCATCCTCAAAGAGCACGACCCGCCCAAGAGGACCGGCCGTCCTCGGGCGGACCGACGGGGCGTCCAGGTTGGACGTCGTCATCTTCAGGCTCCGCACCGGCTGCCAGTGGAACTGCTTGCCCGAGGAGTTTCCCGACGACTCGACCGTGCACCGGACCTTCCAGCGATGGGTGGAACTGGGGGTTTTGGATCGTATCTGGGCGGCCCTGGTGGAAGAGTGCGAGGAACTGGGCGGGGTGAACGTGCGCGAC